>NZ_LR594671.1:5430000-5660820 GCF_901827185.1 Variovorax sp. PBL-E5
GCATCGCGCAAGGGCAGGGTGCGCCGCACGTTCGGGTCGTCGACCGGCGCGCCGCTGCGGGTCACCGCGATCACGTCCATCTCGAAGCCGCGCGCGGCGATGCGGGCCAGCGCGCGGCCGATGGCGCCGAAGCCGACGATCGCGAGCGTGCGGCCGGAGAGTTCCTCGTAGGCCTCGGCCTCCCTGGGACCGAATCGTCCTTCGCGCAGCGCGCGGTCGATCTCGACCAGCCGCTTGGCCAGGCACAGCATATGGCCGATCGCATGCTCCGCCACCGACAGCGCGCCCGCACCGACCGCATGCGTGACCGCGATGCCGGCGTCGGCTGCGGCCTGAAGGTCGATGTGGTCGACGCCGGATCCGGCGGCCGCGATGACCTTGAGGCGACCGGCCCGCTCGATCATGCGCGCGCTCACGGTCAACGGCGGATAGCAATAGAGCGCATCCGCCTCGGGCAGGCGCTCGTCGATCTGCGCCGGGTCCTCGAGTTCGACCACGCGATAGCGCGCCGAGAGCAGATCGCGGCCGGCGGCATGCAGCAGCGGCAGCCCGAGCACCAGCGGCGCATCGTTCAAGGCGCGGCCTCCGGCACGGCGTGGCCGAGGTAGGCGTTGCGAACCACGTCGGTCGCGGCCAGCTCCGCCGGACTGCCGTGCGCGATGAGCCGGCCGCTCTGCAGCACGTAGGCATGGTCGACGAAGGCCAGCGCCTTCTCGACCACCTGCTCCACCAGCAGCACCGCGACGCCGCGCGCACGGATGGTCGCCAGCGTCTGCAGCACCTCGTCCACCAGGTTGGGCGCGAGGCCCAGCGAAGGTTCGTCAAGCATCACCAGCGAGGGCCGGCGCACGAGCGCCTGCGCGATCGCCAGCATCTGCTGCTGGCCGCCGCTCAGGCCGCCTGCCGTGAGTTCGCTCTTCTGCCGCAGCACCGGGAAGAGCTGGAACACCTCGTCGATGCGCGCCTGGGCTTCGCCCTTGGAGACGCGCGAGCGGTACATGCCCAGGAGCAGGTTGTCCATCACCGTCTCGCGGCGGAAGATGCGGCGCCCTTCGGCCACGTGCGCGAGGCCCTTCGGCACCAGGGCCTCGGCACTGCTGGCGAGGATGTCGACGTCGCCGAAGAACGCGCGTCCGGCGCTCGGCTTCAGGAGCCCCGACAGGCCCTTGAGCAGCGTCGACTTGCCGGCGCCGTTGGCCCCGAGCAGCGCGACCGCCTCGCCGCGGCCGACCTGCATCGTCGCGTTCTGCACGACCGGGACGATGCCATAGCCCACGGAAAGCTTCTCGGCGCGCAGGATCGCCTCGGGCCGGCTCATTTCTTCGCTCCGGTATAGGCGCGCACCACCTCGGCGCTGTTGAACACTTCCTCGGCCGTGCCTTCCGCGAGGATGCGACCCTGGTCGAGCACGGTCACCGAATCGGCGACGTCGGCCACCAGCTCGATGTGGTGCTCGACCATGATCAGGGTCGTGCCCATCTGCCGGATCGCGCGCATCAGGTCGCCGAGTTCGTCGAGCTCGTTCATCGACAGTCCGGCGGCCGGCTCGTCGAGCAGCAGCAGCATCGGCTGGCCGATCAACGCGCGTGCGATCTCCACCAGGCGCTGCTGCCCGTGCGGCAGGCCGGCGGCGCGCTCGTGCGCACGATCGGCGAGGCCGACCAGGGCCAGCCAGCGCAGCGCCTCGGCATCAAGATTCGCAGCCTCGCGCCGCGCGCGCGGCAGGCGCAGGGCGAGCTCCAGCCCGGTGGACTGCTCCCGCACGTAGCCGCCGAAACGCACGTTCTCGAGCAACGTCAGTTCGCCCAGCAGCTTGGGTGTCTGGAAAGTGCGCTGCACGCGCATGCGCGCGATGGAGGTCGGGCCGCGGCCGGTGATTTCGGTGCCGTCGAGGCGGATCGAGCCGCTGGTGCACGGGTAGAAGCCCGAGATCATGTTCAGCAACGTGGTCTTGCCCGAGCCGTTGGGGCCGACGATCACGTGGATGCTGCCGGGCCGCACGTCGAGCGACACGCCATCGAGCGCGCGCACGCCTTCGAACTGCTTGACCAGGTCACGCACCTCGATCCCGACACCGGTGACCCGTTCGGCGGGCGCCGCCACCGGGTCGCGCGGCGTTGTCGCAGCGCTCGGGCCGGCGCAACGCTGGCCGACCCGGGCCGCCGCGCGCCTGGCGGCACGTCGTTCGTCGAGCGCGGCGATCGCACCTGCCAGGCCTTCCGGCAGGAAGACCGAGAACACCAGCAGCCCGACGCCGTAGGCGATCATCCGGTACTCCTTCAGGCTGCCCAGCATTTCGGGAAGCACGTAGAAGGCGGCCACGCCGAGCAGGGGTCCGGCCAGCCGGGCGGGTCCTCCGAGAACGACGACGAACAGAAAGAAGATCGAGAAGTCGAAGCTGAAATCTTCCGGCGTCACCACGCCCTTGGCGCTGGCATAGAAAGCGCCGGCCAACCCGGCGATGGCGCCCGACATCGCAAACGCGAACAGCCGCAGCCGCGCGGTCGAAACGCCGTTGGCCCGGGCCCGCACGTCGCCCTCGCGGATCGAACGCAGGGCCCATCCGAGCCGCGAGTCGATGATGTTGTGCGTGACCCAGCACAACAGCGCCACGGCCGCGAGCACCAGCGCGAACAGGCCGAAGCCGTCCAGCTTGAGGCCCAGCACCGAGGGCTTGGCCACGCCGACGATGCCGCCGTAGCCGCCGGTGAACGAACGCAGGTCGTTCAGCATCGCGGTCACGGCCAGCGAAAAGGCGATGGTGATCAGCACGAAGTACCAGGACGACAGGCGGAGCGCAGGCAATGCCAGCAGCGTGCTGAAGACCAGGCCCACCGCGGCCGACAGCAGCATCGCGGGCCAGAAGTTCCAGCCGTAGTGCACGGTCGCGATGGCGGTCGCATAGGTGCCCACGCACACCAGCGCGCCATGGGCGATCGACACGATGCCCGCGTAGCCGGTGAGCAGGTTGAGTCCGACCGCCGCCAGCACGTAGATCGCGGCGAAGGTCATCAACAGCAGGTAGTAGGAATTCCAGAGCGCCGCGCCGATGCCGGCCAGCACGAGCAGCGCCGAGATGACCATGATCCACGGCGGCAGCGGGAACTGGCTGACCGGGCGCGGCGAAGCGGAGGCGATGCTTGAATCCATCGCCTCAGACCTCGCGCAGCCCGCGGCGGCCGAAGAGGCCGAACGGACGCACCAGCAACACCACCAGCACCACGCCCAGCAAGAGCAGTTGGCGATAGCCCGGCGTGAGCTGGACCGAGCTGATGCTCTCCACGCAGCCGAGCATCAGCCCGGCGGCCAGCGCGCCCCAGTTGCTGCCCACGCCGCCGATCGCCAGCACCATGAAGCCCTTCACCAGCAGGCCGAGGCCGATCGTGGTGCTCGCCAGCAGCAGCGGCGCGGCGACCACGCCGGTCAGCGCCGCATAGGCGGCCGCGAGGGCGAAGGAGGTCATGGTCAGGCGCGATGGGCTGATGCCGTTGAGGCGCGCGGCGTCGCGGTCCTCGGCCACGGCCAGCACCGCCTTGCCGGCCAGCGTGTGGCGGTAGACCCATTCGACCAGCGCGATGCTCGCGGCGGCGATGAGGATCACCGCCACCTGCTGGGTGGAGAAGGTGAGCGAGCCCCATTGCACGGTGTCGAGGGTCGCGCCCGGCACCGGCGGCACCACCTGCGCGTCGGAGCCCCAGACATGGTCGCCGACGTTGATGACGATGATCGAGAAAGCCAGCGTGCTGATGATCCAGCCGTGGTGATGCGAGGGCCGCCGAATGAGCGTGGCCACCGCCACGCGTTCCTCGAACAGGCCGATCGCGGCCACCACCGCCATCACGCCGATGATCGCCAGCGCCCAGGGGATGTGCTTTTGCGTCATCAGCGCCCACGCGAACATCGAGCCCAGCATCACCAGCTCGCCCTGGGCCATGTTGAACACGTTGGTCGGCTTGTAGGCGATGTTGAAGCTGACCGCGACCATCGCGTAGATGGCGCCCATCGTCAGGCCCGTGGTCAACAGCGCGAGCAGATCCTCGAGCAGCATCTCAGACCCCGGCTGCGCGGCGACGGAACAGTCCGTGGTACTCCTTGCTGAGCGGCTCCTCCATCGAGTTGGACACCGCCATCGCCACCACGCTCTGGTCGTAGGCCGAGTGGCGCTCCTTCGAGAAGCTCATCTTGCCGTAGAGCCCGTCGATCGCGCTCGCGCTGTCGAGCGCATTCTTGATCTGGTCGCTATCCCAGGACTTCGCCTTCTCGACGGCGTACTTGAGCGCATACAGGTAGTCGTAGAACGGCGTCGTGGCGGCGGGGCCGAGCAAGGCCTCGGACACGTCGTTGGCCAGCAACTTCTTGCAGAAGGCCTTCACGCGTTCCGGCGGCTGCTCGGTGTCGGTGTAGGTCAGCGAGCGGAAGGTGGCCGCATAGACGTCGTTGTAGCGCGCGCTGTCCGGAATCGCGCCCGGCGTGCCGGCGAACAGCAGCCCCGTGTGCCCGACGATCAGGGGCTTCCAGTTCATGCGCGACAGGCCGACCAGCATCTGCGTGATGTCGACGTTGTTCGACACCTGGGCGTCGATCGCCTCGGCGCCGTCGCTGCGCAGCTTGCGCAGGAAGGGCGTCATGTCAGCGACCTTGATCGGGAAAATCTGCTCCGAGACGATCTGCATGCCGCGCGCGGGCAGCTCCTTCATCATCGCGTCCTTCATCGAGACGCCGGCGGCCGAATCCTCGATCAGGAGGCCCACCTTCTTGATGCCGCGCTTTTGCAGCAGCTCCGCGTGCCGGTAGACCTGCGCCGCCGCGGTGAAGTTGAACTGGTAGTGGTAGGGAAAGCGCGTGCCGTCGCCCATTTCGGTCGCGGTTGCGTAGGCGGCCTGGATGACCTTGGCCGACGTCGACACCTCGAGCGAGGCCAGCGTCTGCGAACTGCCGATCGGCCCGACGATGATCTTCACGCCCTGATCGACCAGCTTGCGCGTCGCGATCGGCGATTGCGATGGATTCGCCTGGTCGTCGACCTCGACCTTGACCAGCTTGCGTCCCAGGATACCGCCCGCGGCGTTGATCTCGTCCATCGCGATCTGCCCGGCGAGGTAGAGCGGCCCGAAGCTGCTCGCGAGCGGCCCGGTGACCGGCTTGATCCATCCGATCTTCACGTCGTCGGTCTGCGCCGACGCGTGCAGCGGCAGCAGCGACGTGCCGCTGACGAGGCCGCCGAGCGCGGAGGCCAGGACCGTGCGCCGGTTGACGCCCGAGGAAGTCGAGGAAGTCGAGGAAGTCGAGGAAGTCGAAAAAGAGGATGTCTGCTCAAAATTCATGTCTGTCTCCTTTTGATTTGTGTAGGCGGCTTGATTGCGTCGTGCGCGCCCATCGCCTCATGCATGCGAAGGTTGCCCGAACGGCGGCGCGGGAAATGTAAAGAGTTGACAATTTGCGGGCTTGTCCTAGGCTCCTCCTTCCATGAAAGTGCCAGCCAGTGTTCAGCGCAACGAATGGTTCACGCGACTCGGCGCGGAACTCCAATCCGAGTTCATCCATCGCAGCGTCACGCGCCACTACGCGCTCGGAACCCTGATCTACGCCACGGGCTCGGCGCCCAACGGCTACCACATCGTGCTGCGCGGCGAGGTCCGGCTCGAACACTATGCAAAGAGCGGCAAGATCGCCTTCTACCAATCGCTGCGCCCGGGCGACGGCTTCGGCCTCTTGTCCGAACTCGACAAATCCCCGCGCTTCAGCGACGCGCGCTCGTGGGGCGACACCAGCGTGATGCAGTTGCCGCACGAGGCGCTGCAGGACCTGTATCGCAAGAATGCGCAGGCGCGCGAGGCCTTCGTCGCGCTCATCTGCGCCAACCTGCACACCACACTCGGGATGCTGGTCGAATCGCACAGCGCGCCGCCGAAGGCGCAGATCGCCAGCATCCTGGTGGCGACCTTCAGCCGCCATGCCGACGACCCGCGCGGCCAGCCCAAGCTCACCCATGAGGCCGTGGCAGCCCTGGCGGGTGTGTCGCGTCCGACCGCAAGCAAGGTGCTCCATGAACTCCGTGACCTCGGATTGATCGCGTTGCAATACGGCAAGGTTTCCGTGCTCGACCTGGCCGGCCTCCAGAAGATCGGCGCCTCCTGACGAAGGCGCCTAGCGCGGCGGCATTCGGATCGCGCCGTCGAGCCGTATCGATTCGCCGTTCAGGTAGACGGTGGACACGATCATGTCCACCACCGCCGCAAATTCTTCCGGCTTTCCGAAACGTTTTGGAAAGGGCACCGATGCCGCCAGCGTCGCCTTGACGTTCTCCGGCGCCGCCATCATCAGCGGCGTGGCGAAGATGCCCGGCAGGATGGTGTTCACACGGATGCCGTCGTTCATCAGGTCGCGGGCCACCGTCAGCGTCAGGCCGACGATGCCGGCCTTCGAGGCGGCATAGGCGGCCTGCCCGACCTGGCCGTCCTGGGCGGCCACGGAGGCGGTGTTGACGATCACGCCGCGCTCGCCGTCTTCCAGCGGCGCCAGCGTCAGCATGCCCGCCGCAGCCTTGGCCGTGCAGCGGAAGGTGCCCACCAGGTTGATCTGGATCAGCCGATCGAATTCCGCGATCGGGAAATGCTTCGGCGCGCCGGTCGCGCGATCGATGCTCGCGGTCTTGAACGCGTTGCCGATGCCGGCGCAGTTGACGAAGATGCGCTCCTGCCCGTGGGCCGCACGCGCCCGGCCGAAGGCGGCATCGACCTGTTCGTCCTGCGTCACGTCGACCCGGCAGAAGACGCCGCCGATCTCGCGCGCCAGCGACTCGCCGAGTTCGGCGTTCATGTCGAAGATCGAGACCTTCGCCCCCTTGCCCGCGAGCAGGTGCGCAGTCGCGGCGCCCAGACCGGACGCGCCACCGGTGACGATGGCGGCGATGTCGGCATCGATGCGCATGGCGGCTTCCTCAGAGACGCTCGACGATGGTCACGTTCGCCATGCCGCCGCCTTCGCACATCGTCTGAAGCCCGAAGCGCTTGCCGCGCTGCCGCAGGGCGTTCAGCAGCGTGGTCATCAGCTTGGTGCCGGAGGCGCCCAGCGGATGACCGAGCGCGATCGCGCCGCCGTTCACGTTCAGCCGCGACGGGTCGGCACCGGTCGCCTGGAGCCAGGCCAGCGGCACGGGCGCGAAGGCCTCGTTGACCTCGTACAGGTCGATGTCGTCGATCTTCATGCCGGCCTTCTGCAGGGCGCGCTGCGTCGCGGGGATCGGCGCCTCCAGCATGATCACCGGATCGTGCCCCATGACGCTCATGTGATGGATGCGGGCCAGCGGCTTCAGGCCCAGCGTCCTCAGGCCGCGCTCGTTGACGACCATCACGCCGCTGGCGCCGTCGCAGATCTGGCTGGCGGTGGCGGCGGTGACGCGTCCGCCCTCGGCGATCAGCTTGACGGAGGCGATGCTTTCGAGCGTCGCTTCGTAGCGGATGCCCTCGTCGGCAAGATGCATGTCGCCGGTCTCCGCGCCATCGGCCTGGCGCACGGCCACGGGCACGATCTCGTCCGTGAAGCGCCCCGCCTTCGTCGCCTCGATGGCGCGCCGGTGGCTCTGCAGGGCGAACTCGTCGAGTTGCAGCTTCGACAGGCCGTAGTTCTTCGCGATCATCTCCGCGCCGGTGAACTGGCTGAACTCGATGTCCGGATAGCGGCGCGCCATCGCCGGCCCGACGTAGAAGCCCATGCCGTTCTTCAGCGGCAGGGTCGAGGGCATGCCCATGGGCACGCGCGTCATGCTTTCGACGCCGGACGCGATCACCACGTCCATCGTTCCCGACATGACGGCCTGCGCCGCGAAATGCAGCGCCTGCTGCGAGGAGCCGCATTGCCGGTCGATCGAGGTGCCGGGCACGCTCTCGGGCAGGCGCGAGGAAAGGACGGCGTTGCGGGCGATGTTGATGGCCTGCTCTCCGGCCTGATCCACGCAACCCATGATGACGTCGTCGACGGCGGCGGGATCGATGCCCGTCCGCTCGATCAAGGCATCGAGCACCTGGGCCGCCAGATCGGCCGGGTGCCAGCCGGCGAGCCTGCCGTTGCGGCGCCCCCCGGCCGTGCGCGCGGCCGCGACGATGAAAGCTTCTGACATGGTGAGATTCCCGTGTTCGATTCGATTCGCATCGATTGTTGGGATCGAAGGCCGCACGGGCTTCGTCGAATCGGACGATTTCGACGAAAAGGAAGCTCGTCGACCCTCAGGTCATCTCGGCGAAACCCAGGACGCCGCGGCTCAGCACGAGCTGGCCGGCATCGAGTTCGCGGGTCTCGAAGACGGCTTCGCCCGCCGCCCGGCGCCAGACGCGGGTTTCGAGCACCGCGCCCGGCTCGACCGCCGCGCTGAAGCGAACGCCCAGCCGAAGCAGCCGTGCCGGGTCGTCGCCGCACACATGGCGGATCAGGTCGAGCCCGATGCTGCCGAAGGTGCAGGCGCCATGCAGGATGGGGCGCGCGTAGCCCATGCGGCGCGCGAATTCGGGATCGAGATGCAGTGGATTGAAATCCCCGCTGAGCCGATAGATCAGCGCGGCGCGGCGCGACAGCCGCGTCACGAAGCGCCAGTCGGGATCCCGTTCCAGCGCCGGCGTTGCGGCCGGGGACGCCGACCGGGCCGCAGCGGGCTCGACCGTGCCTGAAAAGCCACCGTTGCCGCGCAGCACATAGGAACCGCGCTCGACGGAAATGAGCCTGCCGTCCTCGGCATGCAGCAGCCGGCGTTCGTACTTCAGCACGGCGCCGGTCTGCGGCCCGCGATCGAGCAGGTCGCAGATGCGCGTCTCGGCCCTGACGACGCCGCCCGGCGGCAGTGCGCCATGCATCTCGATCGCGACTTCGCCGTGCAGCACGCGGGCCAGATCGATGCCGGTCCGCGGGTCGCGCAGGAAATCGCTGCCCTCGACACCGAGGATGATGGCCATGGTCGGCAGGACCCGGAGCTGCTTCTCGTAGACGTAGCGCAGCGCAGCGGCGTCGACCTCGTTCGCCCCGGCACCGACGCCGACGCCGAGCGCGTAGAGCATGCAGTCGCGCGCCTCATAGCGATGCGAGACCACCTGCACCGGCAAGGCACGCAACAGCTCGGCGTCGAGGCGCGGATTCATCGGCTCGGGAATCGCGGCGGACGTTTCTCGAAGAAGGCTTTCACGCCTTCCTGGAAGGTGTCGCGGTCGATCAATTCGTGCTGCCGCCGCGCCTCGTGGTCGAGCTGCGCCGCGAGATCGTTGTTCTGCGCGGCATCGAACGCACGGCGGATTTCCTGCACGCCCAGCGCCGGCAGCGCGGCCAGCCGGCGGGCCATGTCGAGCGCCTTGTCGGCCAGCTGGTCGTCGGCCACGCAGCAGGCGATCAGGCCCCACGCCTCGGCCTGCTCGGCGCCCAGCCGATCGCCGAGCAGCGCCAGCGCGGTGGCGCGCGCCCGGCCCAGCAGGCGCGAGGTGAACCAGGTGCTGCCGGCGTCCGGCACCAGGCCCAGCTTGGGCATGAAGGGAAGATAGAAGTAGGCGGAGCGCGCCGCGACCACGACATCCGCCGCCAGCGCCAGGCCCACGCCGGCGCCCGCGACCGCCCCCTGCACCGCGCAGACCACCGGCACCGGGAGCTCGTGGATCTGCTGGACGATGGGGTTGGTCAACTCCCTCATCATGCGTTCGGTCTGGCCGCCGACGGTCTCGCCCGGCGCGGCCGTGCCGAGCGAGCCGAGGTCGGCGCCGACGCAGAAGGCCTTGCCGGCCGCCGACATCAGCACGGCCCGCACCGACACGTCGGCCCGCACCTTGCCCAGCGCGGCAAGCAGTTCGCGCTGCAGGTCGATGCTCAACGCGTTCAGGCGTGCCGCATCCGCGAGCACGATGCGCGCGATGCCGTCCTCGACCGCGTACTGGATCAGATTGCCTTCTTCAGCCATGGTAGGTCTCTCCTTCGGCCGCCATGCGGCGCATCCTGTCGGTAGCCCGGTAGGCCGGGCCGAGATGGGCGTACTTGTCGCTCTGCGCGATCACGGCCGGCATGCCGAGCCAATCCGCATAGTGCAGCGCACCGCCCAGGTACGCCGGAAACCCTACGCCCAGCAGCAGCGCCATGTCCAGTTCGGCGGCGCTGCCGACGATGCCGTCTTCCAGCGCCCTCCCCGCTTCGAGCACCAGCGGCAGCATCAGGCGCTCGACCAGTTCGGCGTCGTCGAAGTGGCGCGTGCCCTGCGGCTGGACCTCGGCCAGCAGCGCGTGGCTGTCCTCGGCCAGCCGCTTGCGCGGCTTGCCGGCCGGATCGGTCTCATAGCGGTAGAAGCCCAGGCCGCTCTTCTGGCCGAGACGGCCGCGCGACACCATGAGCTTCAGCGCGTTGTGCGCGAGCGGCGGCATCCGGTCCGGATAGCCGGCGGAGATCACGTCGACCACATGGGCGCCCGTGTCCATGCCGACCACGTCCTGCAGCAGGGCCGGCCCCATCGGCCAGCCGAAGGCTTCCAGCGCGCGATCGACCTGGACGAAATCGGCGCCGTCCGCGACCACTTGCAAAAACGCGCACGTGTAGTGCGTGAGGATGCGGTTGATCAGGAAGCCCGGGCAGTCCTTCACGACCACCGGCGACTTGCCCATCGCCACCGCATGGGCGACCGCGGTCGACACCGCCGCGTCCGAGGTGCGGGACCCGCGGATCACCTCGACCAGCCGCATCACCGGCACCGGATTGAAGAAATGCATGCCGACGAAATTCGCGGGCCGCGCGAGACCGCGCGCCAGGTCGTCGATGCGCAGGCTCGACGTGTTCGACGCGATGATCGCGTGCGCGCCCACCTGCTTCTCCGTGTCCGCGAGCACCTGCAGCTTCAGCGCGAGCTTTTCGGGCACGGCCTCGATCACGAGGTCGACCTCGCCGAAGCCTTCGGTGCCGAGCTGCGGCACGCACAGCGACGCCACGCGGTCGGCGTCGGCCTGCGACTTGCCCCGCTTCATCCAGCGCGCGAGCTGCTTGCGGAATTCGTCCATCCCGCGTTCGAGCTGCGCTGCGCTCACGTCCTTCATCCGCACGGCCACGCCGGCAAGCGCCGTCGCATACGCGATGCCGCCGCCCATGATGCCGGCGCCGAGCACCGCGGCCTTGCGTACCGGCAGCGCGCCGGCGGCATGTTTCCTGAAGCCCTTCTTCAAGGCCTGGTCGTCGAGGAAGGTCCGGACCAGCGAGCCTGCGGCCTGCGTGAGGGCGATGTGCGCGAAGGCGCGTGCCTCCGCGGCCAGCGCACCCGCGCGGTCCAGCGGCGCGGCCGCTTTCATCAGTTCGACCGCCGCCAGGCGCGCGGGCTGATGCTTGCCAGAGATCGCTTCGGCCCGCACAGCGGCCTGGTCGTAGGCCGCCCGAGCGGCCGGAAGATCCGCGAGCGCATCGAGCTTGCGCTGGCGCCTGGCGCGCCAGTCGACCTCGCCCGCGATCGCCTGGCGCAGCAGGGCGGTCGACGCGTCTCGCAGTGACCCGGGCGCTGCGATCGCGTCGACCACGCCGTCGCGCAGCGCGGCCTCGGCGTCGAACGCCGCACCGCTGGACACCCATTCGGCCGCGGCCGCCGCACCGGCCACGCGCGGCAGCCGCACCGTGCCGCCGAAACCGGGGAACAGGCCCAGCTTGACCTCGGGCACGCCGACCTGCGCGGTGGTCGACATGACCCGCAGCTGCGCGGCCAGCGGCAGCTCCAGGCCGCCGCCGAAGGCGTAGCCGTTGATCTCGGCCAGCGTGGGCACGCCGAGGTCTTCGAGCGCCACGAAGACCTCGTTGGAACGCTCGATGTGCGCGACCAGCGCGTCCTGCGCCATGCGGAAGGTGTCGGTGAATTCGGTGATGTCGGCGCCGACGATGAACACGTCCTTCGCGCTCGTGATCAGCACGCCGCGCACGCCGGGCGCCGCGGCGATGGCGGCGATGGCCTCGCGCAGCTCGCGCACGGTCCGGGCGTCGAACTTGTTGATCGACTCGCCGCCGCGGTCGAAGCACAGGTGGACGATGCCGTCGTCCCGCAGATCCGCCTTCAGGTTGTGGCCTTGGTACATCGAGAATGTTCTTTCAGCATGAAACGTTGATGCGGCCGTTCATCGGCCGGTCCAGCGGGGCGGACGTTTTTCCACGAAGGCGCGCGAGCCCTCGATCGCATCCGCGCTGGCGCCGATGCGATCCCACAGTTCCGCGGACAGGCCGCGCATCGCGTCGGCATCCGTCTCCATCGCCAGCCGCGCCACGCGCAGGCTTTCGCGCACCGCGAGCGGCGCGTTGGCCGCGATGCGGCGCGCCAGTTCCAGGGCCCGCGCGATGGCCTGCCCGGCCGGCGCGAGCGCGTTCAGCAGGCCGAGCTCGAAGGCCCTGCGCGCATCGATCTCGCTGCCGGTGAGGATCAGTTCGATGGCCACGCGCGCAGGCAGCGACTGGACCAGCCGATAGAGCCCGCCGCCGGCCGCCGCGAGTCCGCGCGTGACCTCCGGCAGGCCGAGCGCCGCGCCTTCCTCGGCCACGATCAGGTCGCAGGCCAGCGCGATCTCGCAGCCGCCTGCCAGCGCCCTGCCGTTGAGCGCGGCGATCCAGGGCTTGCGCCGCGGCGCGTGGACGAAGCCGGCGAAGCCGTTGCCGTCGCGCAGCTGCGAGGCCCGGCCGGCGGCGACTTCCTTCAGGTCGGCACCGGCGCTGAACACACTGCCGGCACCGGTCAGCACGACGGCCCGCACGTCGTCGTCTGCATCGAGCGCAGTCACCGCGCGGCCGAGCGCGGCCACGACCGCGCCGTTGATGGCGTTGCGCGCGGCCGGCCGATTGAGCGTGACGAGCGCGACATGCCCCGGCAGGCGTTCGCAAAGCACGGCCGATGTGTCGGATTCAGTCATCGTTCGTGTCCGCAAAGCGCGCCGCGTGGTGATGGGCGTTGCCCCATTCGACCTCGAAGGCGTGCAGCCGCTTGAAGAGGCGGCCGATCTCGCACTCCTGCGTCATGCCGATGCCGCCGTGCAGCTGGACCGACTGGCTGCGCACGAAGAAGGCCGCGCGGCCGATGCGCGACTTGGCGGCGGACACGATGCGCTCGCGCGAGGGCATGGCGGGCTCGCGGCTTTCGAGCGCCGCGACCGCGCGCCGCAGCATCGCGCGCGACAAGGCCAGCTCGCCGTACATCTCCGCCATGCGATGCTGCAGCGCCTGGAAGCTGGCGAGCGGCGCACCGAACTGCCGTCGCGTCTGCAGGTAGTCGAGCGTCGATCCGAAGAGCGTCTCCATGGTGCCGACGGCCTGGGCGCAGGCCATCACGATGGCGCGCAGGATCGCCTCGTCGATGTGCAACGCGGCAGCATCGCCGGACGCGATCAGCGCATCGCTTGCAAGTTCGACGCGCTCGAAGCTCAGATCGGCGACCACCTGCCCGTCGACGCTGCGATAGTGGCGCGCCTTCAGGCCGGGCACGCCGGCGGGGACCAGGAAGAGCGCGACCGGCGCGGCGGCGTCGGCCGCGCCCGTGATCGACCTCGCCGGCACGATGAAGAAATCTGCCATCGCGCCGCCCATGACCGCGCATTTGGCGCCGTCGAGAACGAAGCCGTCACGCATCGCAGCGGCCCGGGTCGCGACGCTGCGTGCGCCCGGCGCGCCGCCGTCCTCGGCCTCGAGGTGCGCGAAAGCAAAAACCTGCGCGCCCGACACCAGGCGCTCCAGCGCTTCGCGGCGGCGCTCCGACGGCCACTCGGCCGTTGCAAGCAAATGAGCAACGGATACGCAGCACGAACCGAGCGGTTCCGCCACGCCGCCACGCCCCAGCGCGGCCATGACCACCGCAAGATCGTCGAGCGAACCGCCCTGCCCGCCCACGGCTTCGTCGATGCCGAGCCCGAGGAAGCCGGTGTCCGCCAGTTGCAGCCAGCGCCGCCGCGCCAGGCTCGCATCGCCCTTCTCGAAGTCGCGCCACGGCGTTTCGCGCCATTGGGCAGCAAAGCGCTCGGCGCTCTGCTGCATCTGCGCCTGGTCCTCGGAGACCGGGCTGGCGATGGCCTGCCTGCCGCCGAACAGCAGCTTGGCGATGATGTTCTTCTGGATCTCGGTCGAGCCGCCGTAGATGGTCGCGGCGCGCCGGAACAGGTATTCGGCGAGTACCCCCGGCGCATCCGGCGCGTCCCCCAGGCCACGCAGCCAGCGCTCGCCGGCCTCGCCCACGCTTTCGTGCGGGAAGAAGGCCGCACCATGGGCGCCCAGCGATTCGACTTGCAGTTCGAGCAGGCCCTGAATGAGTTCGGTGCCGTGGATCTTCAGCGCCGAGGGCGTGAGCGGGCTGTGGTCGTCGAGTTCGATGGTGCCGACCGCGGCCGACTCCAATGCGATCAGATCGATCTCCAGGCGCGCCATCCGCTGCCGGAACACGGGCTCGTCGTACAGGCGCACACCGTGCCTCGAAGGCGAAGGCGCGTTCTTCGCCATCGCCTTCAACGCGGCGAGGTAGCGCTTGTTGCGCGGCACGTCGGCGGTGGTCACCCGTTCGTTGCCGAGCAGGAACTTGGCATAGTCCCAGCCGCGCCCTTCCTCGCCGACCAGGTTCTGCACCGGCACGCGGACGTCGTCGAGGAAGACCTCGCACAGGCTCTCGCCCTCGTCGATCGACTGGATGGGGCGCACCCGCACGCCGGGCGATCGCATCGGGATCAGCAGGAAGGAGATGCCGAGCTGCGCCTTGGCCTGGGTGTCGGTGCGCACCAGGCAGAACAGCATGTCGGCCATGAAGGCCTGCGAGGTCCAGATCTTCTGGCCGTTGACCACGTAGACGGCGCCCTCGCCCTCGCCCTCGCGCACGGCGCGCGTGCGCAGCGACGCGAGATCGGAGCCCGAGCCGGGCTCCGAGAAGCCCTGCGCCCAGAACTCGCGGCCCTCCCGGATCGGCGCCAGGTAGCGCGCCTGTTGCGCCTGGGTGCCGAAGGTGTAGATCACCGGCCCGACCAGCGACACGCCCTGGATGTTGTTGGGCGGCGCGCCCGCCAGCATCAGTTCTTCCTCGAACAGGTAGCGCTGCATGCCGGACCATCCGGGCCCGCCATGCGCCTCGGGCCAATGCGGCACCGACCAGCCCGCACGCGACAGGATCGCGGTGATGCCCAGCATGTCCTCGCGCGAGGGATGCACGTCGCGCCGGCCCCGCGCGGCCATGTCGGGCGGCAGGTGTTCACCGAGATAGGCCCGGATCCCGGCCACGAAACCGGCGTGGCTCCGTGCGCTCAGGTCGGCCTGCCGCTCACTCCGGGACATCCGCGCCGGCCGCGCTCAGTGCCCGCTTCTTGGCCTGGTCCATGTTGTACGAGCGGCGCATCATGACGCGCTGCGCCGGCAATCCGCCGCCCGCCTGCAGCGCCACGACGAACTGCCAGCCGCCATAGGCGTCGGCGGTAAGGTCGCGGATCAGGTTGTAGACGCGCATGCGCGTCTCCACGTTCACGCCGGCCTTGGTGTAGAGGTACTTGCGGATGTACTTGCCCGACTCCTCGTTGCGCAGGTCGGCTTCGAGCGGCAGCGTGAGCACGAGCCCGCCGCCGAGGTCGTGCAGATAGCGCACCGTCTGGTGGTAGTTGGCCGCGTAGTAGTACTTGGCGGCGTTGATGGCCAGCGTATTGGGAAACACCATGCCCGAGGGCGTCTTCTCGTAGTGCCGGCAGGCAAAGTCCAGCGACATGCGCAGCATCTCGGCATAGGCGATGAGTTCGGCGACCGAGTTCTGCGTGACCGGATCCGAGTCCTTGCCCTGCATCTCGTTGACCAGCTGCGCCAGGCCGACGAAGAGTTCCGACAGCCGCACCGCCTCGACCATGCCGCCGGTTCGTTCCCACAGGCCGAGCGACTGCGCCAGCTTGCCCGCGAGTTCGACCTCGCCCGCCAGGAACACGCGGTCCCAGGGCACGAAGACGTCGTCGAACACCACGAAGCCCTCGGGCATGCCGTGATGCGAACTGGCCGGATAGTCGAAGGGATTGAGGTCCGGCCCGGCGACGCTGCGATTGATGATCTTGACGCCGGGCGCGTTGACCGGGATCGAGAACGACACTGCGTAGTCGGTCTCCTCGGCCTTCATGCCCTTGGTCGGCATGACCACCAGCTCGTGCACCAGCGAGGCGGCCGTGATGTGCAGCTTGGCGCCGCGCACCACGATGCCGTCCTTGCGCCGCTCGACGATGCGCAGGTACAGGTCGGGGTCGTCCTGCTGCGCGGCGCTGCGCTTGCGGTCGCCCTTCGGATCGGTGATGACCTCGGCCGCGCGCAGGTCGTTGTCGCGGCAGTAGCGGTACATGCGCTCGATGTTGGCGCCGTACATCGGGTTGACCTTCTCGACCGCGTCCTTGACGCTCATCAGCGCCATGTACACGCCGGTGACCAGCGTGCCGATCGAGGTGTGGTTCATCATCTCGACGCGGGTGTTGAGATCGGCCTCGTCGCGCGGGATCTGGAAGATGCGGTGCGCCACCGCGCCGTCCTCGGTCTGGTACTGGCGCAGCGCGCCGTACTTCGGATCGTCGTAGCGGTAGTCGGCCTTGACCGAGTCGATCGGCATCCTAAAGCGCGGATGGGTCGTGATGTCGTCGATGCGCTCGCCGTCCCAGTAGGTGACGCGGCCGTCGCGCAGGCTTTCCACGTATTGCTCAGGCGTCTTGAGTGGCATTCGGTTTTCCTTTGGTCTCAGTTTTTCGAAGGTTGACTGGCAGGGCCTCGCGCTTCGAGGCCCGGGCTTCAGATCAGCTTGCTGCTGCGCCCTTCCCAGTGGGGCTTGCGCAGCGCGGGCTTGTCGATTTTTCCGGCGCCGGAAAGCGGCAGCGATTCGGTACGGATGTCGAAGGAGCGCGGGCACTTGTACTTGGCGATGCGCGTCTGGCAATGCGCCAGCAGCGCCGCCTCCTCGATCACGATGCCCGGCGACGGGCAGATCACCGCATGCACCGCCTCGCCCCATTTCTCGTCGGGCACGCCGATCACGCTGCATTGGGCGATGCCCGGATAGGCGTAGATGGTGGCTTCGACCTCGGCCGAGTAGACGTTCTCGCCGCCCGCGATGATCATGTCCTTCAGGCGGTCGACGATGTGGAAGATGCCCAGCTCGTCCATGTAGCCGAGATCGCCGGTGTGCAGCCAGCCGTTGCGCAGCGTCTGCGCGGTCAGCTCGGGGTTGTTCCAGTAGCCCTTCATCACCAGCGGTCCGCGGACCACGATCTCGCCGGTGCGCCCCGGCGGCAGCTTGTTCTCTTCGGCGTCGACCACGGCCATCTCGCAGGCGATGAGCGAACGGCCGATCGAGTTGGCCTTGCCGAGCGCCCAGTTCTCCGGCCGCGTGTAGTAAGGCGGCAGCGACGAGACGCTGGCGGTCGATTCGGTCATGCCGTAGCACGGCGTGAAGCGCGCATCCGCGAGGTATTCGCGTGCCTCGAGCACCAGCGCCTCGGGCATCGGCGAGGAACCGTAGAGGATGGTCTTCATGGTCGACAGCTTCCGGCGCCGCATGTCGGGATGGTCGATCATCATCCGCAGCATGGTGGGCACGCAGGTCATGACCGTGATGCCGTGGGTCTCGATCGATTCCAGCACCTTGGCCGGCTCGAAGCGCGGCACCATGACGATGCAGCCCAGCGCATGCAGCACCGGCAGGCACAGCCCGGCGGCACCCACGTGGAAGAGCGGCGACATGATCATCGCGATCGACTGGTCGGTCAGGCCGATCTGCGCGGCGAAGGCCAGCGAGCTGCACAGCAGGTTGGAATGCGTGTGCATGACGCCCTTGGGCCGGCCCGTGCTGCCGCTCGTGTAGAAGAGGCACACCACGTCCTCGCTGTCGGCGACCGGATCGTGCGCCGGATCGAGCGGCGTCGCACGGGCGATCGCGTCCTCGTAGTCGCGCATGCCGGACGGCGTCGGCGACGGCCCGATGAAGAGCACGTGCTGCATCGGGCGGAGTTCGAGCACCTGCTTGGCGAGCTGGAGGTTCTCGGCGTCGACGATCAGGATGCGGGTGTCCGAATCGGCCAGGATGGCGGCCAGCTCGGTCGGCGCCAGCCGGAAATTCAGCGGCACGAAGATGCCGCCCGCGCAGGGCACGCCGAAGTAGAACTCGATGTACTGGTGGCAGTTGTTGGCCAGCATGGCCACGCGGTCGCCCGGTCGCATGCCGAGCGACTGGAGCGCAGCGCCCAGGCGGCGGCTGCGGTCGCCGAGCTGGTTCCAGGTCAGCGAAGCCGACGCGTCGACGACGGCGACCTTGTCCCCCACCGTCTGGCAGGCCCGCCGGAAGGCCTGCGTGAAACTGAAGGCACGCGCCCCCGATTCCGATGCACTCGCAACCATCTTCCTGTCTCCATCTTTTTTTGTGAAAGCTAGCCGAGCATCTCGGCACAAGGCTCCATGCGGACGTACATCGCGCCGAACTCGCAGACCTGGCGCGCGACCAGTTCGAGCTGCTGCTGAACGGCGGCGTTGGTGCAGCGGCCTTCTTCGTCGAACGCGAGGTCGACCGAGTTGATGCCGGCCGCGGCGGGCGTCGGCCAGCCGCGCAGGGCGTGCACGATGCAGCGCACCGCGACGATGGTGGTGCCGATCGCCTGCGAGCCGTAGGCGCAGACGATGCTGCCGACGGCACGGCCCTCCAGATAGGGCCGCTCGTCGCCGCGCAGTTCCTCGACGTAGTCGAGCGCGTTCTTCACCATCCCCGAGATCGAGCCGTGATAGCCGGGCGACGCCAGCAGCACGCCGTCGCTGCGCCGGATCGCCTCGATCAGCCGCCCGGCCTTTTCGCCGGGCGGCTGGCCGGTGTACATGGGCAGGTCGAGGTCGGCACCTGCGAACAGTTCCGTGCGGGCGCCGAGCCGACGGGCGTGCGCCAGGCTGGCGCGCAGCGCGAGTTCGGTCGACGAGTTGTCCCGGCCGGTGCCGCCGATGCCGACGATGTACGGTTTCCTGACCATGCCCTTGCTCCGGTTGGATGTGGCGACGCTCAGGCGCCCGGCGCACGCAGCCGCAGCGCGCCCAGCTCCTTCGATCGCGGGTCGCGGCTCGAGGCCACGCTGGAGACGGTGATGTCGTTCAGCGACAGGCCGCCATGCTCGGTCTCGGAGAAACTCAGCGTGCCGATCGCGCCCTTGTAGCCGCGCGTCGCGTTGAAGGCCTTGCGCACCACGTCGACGTCGAAACTCTTTTCCTGCTCGATCACCTGCTTGAGCAGATGCAGGAAGTCGTAGTGCGGCGTGCCAGCCACGTAGGCCTCGATGCCCTTCACGCCGGACGCCGCCTGCAGCTTCTTGGCCAGCGCGATGTTCCTGTCCGAGGCGGGCGCGCTGTCGCTGTAGGTCCAGTTGCGGTAGTAGACGCCGTAGACCGAGCGCAGGCTCTGTTCCGGCACCAGGTCGAACAGCGAGTCGTTGAACAGGTTGACGTGGCCGAGGATCGGCGGGATCCAGCTCATCTTCGCCATCGCCGAGAAGGCCATGCTGATGTGCACGTTGCTGGACATCCAGACGATCACGCCTTCGCAGCCCGCCTTCTGCAGCGCCTGCACCTGCGTCGTGAGGTCGGTCGCGCTCATCAGGTAGGTCTGCGCGGACACCGCATCGACGCCCGTGAGTTCCTTGATCTTGCGCTGCGACGCGGCCGCGGCCGATTCGCCGAAGGGCGTCACCTCGCTCAGGATACCGATCTTGCGGATCTTGAGCTGGTTGACCATGTACTGCGCCGCGACCTGCCCTTCCTGCGCCGTGGTGTAGACGCACAGGAAGTGATAGGGATACTTGGTGCCGTTGGCCATGTCCTCGCCGTTCGAGATGCAGGTCTGGATCATCCTGGACTGGGTGCCGGTGGCCAGCGCCGAGAGCGACTGCGCCGAGCCCGTCGGCCCCACGACATAGTCGATGCCCGCCGACTTGAGCTTGCGCATGACGGCCGGCTCCTTCGCCGGCGAGGCCTCGTCGTCTTCCTCGACGATGGTGAGCTTGCGGCCCATGATGCCGCCGGCCGCGTTGATCTCGTCGATGGCGATCAGGCCGCCGGCATAGAGCGGCGCGAACGAGCTGGCGAGCTTGCCGGTGGTCGGGCGAATCCAGCCGATGCGGAATTCATCCGCCTGCGCGAACGCGCGCAAGGGCGCCAGCGATGACGCCGCGATGGCCACCGCGGCACCGCCGGCCGCGCGCAACACGCGACGCCGGCTCTGCAGATGGGTGGGAAGGTTGCTGGGTTGCATGTCTCCGTCCTTTCGATGTTTTGTGGGAATAGCATAAGGTATGTTATGGAACAGCGCAATGCCGGATCGAACATAAGTTGAGTTATGCTTTGATCCGCTTCACTTCTCTCATCAGACCAAAGGGCCTATGCGCGGCGTCGTCCGGAAAGACCAATCCCTCCAGCCGGTTTCGCCGAGGAAGCCCGCGGCCCAGCGCGCCGTGCCGGCCAAGTCCGCCACGGCGCGGCGGTCGGCCGAATCGCCGGAAAGCAATGCGGGCGGCAGACTCAGCCGAGCGCACTGGATCGACGCGGGCGAAGCGGTGCTGTGCGAGTCCGGCATCACCGGCGTCAAGCTCGCGACCCTGACCGAGCGGCTCGGCGTGTCGATCGGCAGCTTCTATCACCACTTCACGAGCTTCGAGCACTATCTGGGCGAGCTGGCCGACAACTACAGCGTCGAGCGCGTGCGCCACGAACTCGAACTGGCCAGCGCGGGCGATCTTTCGCCGCTCGACCGCATCCAGCGCCTGCGCACCGTCAGCAACCAGCTGGGCACCTTCGAACTCGACCGCGCGATGCGCGTGTGGGCGACCATCGACCCGCGCGCCGAGAAGACACTGCGCAAGGCCGAAACCCTCGTGCTCGCCTTTCTTCGCCAGGCCTTCTGCGAGATGGGCTTCGCCGAGGCCGATGCCCTGCTCCGGGCCCGCATCCTCCTGTCGGTGAATGTCGTTGCCGTCGGCAAGGCGGAATCGAAGACCCATGCCACCTACCTGCGCGACGTGCTGCATCTGCTCGCCGAGGAGACGCCGCGGCCATCGACCCCGAAGGCGTCGAAGCCACCGCGCCGATAGGCCGTCACGCTTCATCGCGCGGCGTCCGCGACGGCGGGGCCGTGCACATCGACCCGGTCCGACACCGGCTCGCCTCGCAGGCGCGCGCCCACGTTGGCGATCACCAGGTCGGCGATCCGCTGGTTGTAGCGCGCCGGCGCCGCGCCGCCGATGTGCGGCGACACGATGACGTTCGGCATGCGCCACAGAGGGTGATCCGCCGGCAAGGGCTCCGGATCGGTCACGTCGAGCACCGCGCCGGCGATGGCGCCCAAAGACAAGGCGCGAACGAGTGCCGCCTGATCGACGACCGGTCCGCGCGCGATGTTGACGATCACCGCGCTGCGCGAACACGCCGCCAGCGCGGCCGCGTCGATGAGCTGCCGCGTCGCGTCCGACAAGGGCACCACGACGATCACGACATCCGCCCCGGCAAGTGCCTCGTGCAGCCGCGCGACGGGGAACATCTCGTCCGCGGCCGGGTGCGGCTTTCCGCTGCGCGTCACGCCGACCACCGTCATTCCGAATGCCCTGGCGCGCGTCGACAATTCGGCCCCGATGCGGCCCATGCCGACGATCGTCATGCGGCCGCCGAACAGCATGCCCATACCGGCGCGGACCGACTCGTCCCATCGCCCTTGCGCCTGTGACGCCACCAGCTGCGGCACGCGGCGCACCCAGGCCATCAGCAAGGCCATCGCATGTTCGGCGACGATCGGCGACCACGCCGCGCCGGCATTGCTGACCTCGATGCCGGGCGGCACGCCGTGCAGCAGCAATTGCTCGTAGCCGGTCGAAAGCAACTGCAGCCAGGTGCACCGGTTGCCCTGCGCGCGCAGTGCTTCGGCCATGCGAGGTCCATAGCTCGAGCCGAGCATGACGATGCCGTCGACCTCGGCGCTCAGCGCGGGCAGTTCGTCGTCATCGGCCCAGACGAGCTCGACGCCGAGCCGGCCGATGCCCGATTCCAGGCTCGATCGGGCGACGGGGGACGACACGGCGATGCGCATGAGGGTTCAGCCTTCGACCAGGTGCCGTCTTCCGAGCGACGCCGCGCTGGTGCAGCCCAGGAGGCGCAGCGTCGTCTCGAACTGCGCCTGCAGCAGCCGCATGACATGCACGACGCCGGCCGGCCCCGCCGCGCCGAGCCCGTACAGCGGCGCGCGGCCGAGCAGCACGGCGCGCGCGCCGAGCGCCAATGCCCTGGCGATGTCGGCCCCGGTGCGGAACCCGCCATCGACCAGCACCTCCGTCGTGCCGCCCACCGCCTGCACGATGGCTTCGAGCAGCGTCGCGGTCGCGGGCACGCCGTCGAGCTGGCGGCCGCCGTGGTTGGAGACCACGATGCCATCCACGCCATGCGCAACCGCCAGGCGCGCATCCTCGACGCACTGGATGCCCTTCAGCACGATCGGGCCGTGCCAGTGCTTGCGCAGCCAGGCCAGGTCGGACCAGACCACGGACGGATCGATCGCCGGGATTGCCGGCGCGCCGATGGCCGCGGATCCGAAGCCCGCCGCGCCCTGGCGCGCCACCATGTTGACCAGCGCCGGCCTGCCGTGCATCGCCATGCGCCAGGCCCATGCCGGCCGCAGGAAGACATCGCCCAGGAGCGATGGCGTGATGCGTATCGGCAAGCTCAATCCGTTGCGCCGGTCGCGCTCGCGATGGCCGGTGACCGGCACATCGACCGTCAGCACCAGCACCTTGAATCCGGCGTCGCGCGCCCGCCGCATGATGTCTTCGCTGATGCGGCGGTCCTGCTGGACGTAGAGTTGCATCCAGAGCGGTCCGGCGCTTGCCGCCCGCACGTCCTCTATCAGCGAGGTGGAGGCCGTCGACAACGCGAACGGCACCCCGGCCCGGCTGGCGGCGGCCGCGAGATGCTCTTCCGCGCGCGGCCAGTACACGCCGTTCATGCCGGTCGGACCGATCACGCAAGGCAGCGACAGGCGCTCGCCGAGCACGATCACCGACGCATCGACGCGGCTGACATCGGTCATCACGCGGGGCTTGAACTTGAGCCGTGCCAGCGCGTGGCGGTTGTCCGCGTCGGTCAGCTCTTCGCCAGCTGCGCCATCGAGATAGTCGAAGGCGAAACGCGGCAGGCGCCGGCGCGCGACGCTGCGAAGGTCGGACACCGTGCAAGTCGACAGACGCCGCTGCGTGGGGGGCGACCAGCCGGACCATGCGGGCATCGTTCGACCTTCAGGCGGCGCGTTCGCGGATGTCAGACGGCGCCGTAGGCATGTTCGATCAGGCCGCTCGCCGTGACCTCATCGGCCGTGCCACGGCCGATGACGCGGCCATGCTGCATCACGACGCAGGCATCGCAGATCTCGAGCGCGCGTTCGACCAGCTGCTCGACGAGGATCACGGTGCAGCCTTGGGAGCGCAGCTTCTGCAAGGTCTCGAGCACCTGATCCACCACCACGGGCGCGAGTCCCAGCGAGGGCTCGTCGAGCATCAGGAGCCGCGGCGATCGCATCAGCGCCTGGCCGATCGCGAGCATTTGCTGCTGCCCGCCCGACAGGCCGCCGGCCGCGAGGTCGAGCTTTTCGGACAGCACCGGAAACATCCCGAGCACTTCCGTCAGCCGGGCGCGCTCGTCCTCGCGCGTCAGCCCGGCACCGTAGAGGCCGAGGTCGAGGTTGCTGCGCACCGACTGGTGGCGAAACAGGCGCCTGCCCTCGGCCACGTGCAGCAGGCCCTTCTGCACGATGCGTGCGGGAGACAGGCCGCCGATCGATTCGCCCTGGTAGCCGATCTCGCCCTTGGTGGGCGCAAGCAGGCCCGATATCGCCTTGAGCAAGGTGCTCTTGCCGGCGCCGTTGCTGCCGACGATGGCGCAGATCTGGCCTTCGACGACGTCGAGCGACACATCCTGCAGCACGCCGACACGCCCGTAGCCGACGTCGATGCCCGACACCGACAGCAGCGTCGCCGGCTCGCCGGCCGCCTTGTTCAGGGTTCGGACTTCAGGCAATCTTCTTCTCCGGTTCGACATCGACCGCGCGCCCACCCATGTACGCCGACAGGACCTGCTTGTTCTTGAAGACGACGTCCGGCGGTCCCTCCGCCAGGACGGCGCCTTGGTCGAGCACCGTCACGGCCGTCGCCAGCTTGGCGACCAGATCGAGATGGTGTTCGACGATGAGCACCGTGGTGCCCGACTTCGAGATCGCCTCGATCAGGCGGCACAGGCCATCGAGTTCGGTCATCGACAGGCCCGCCGCGGGCTCGTCGAGCAAAAGCAGCTGTGGCCGGCCGACCAGCGCCCGCGCGATTTCGGCCAGGCGCTGCTGGCCGTGCGGCACCTCGCCGGCCTCGGTGCCGGCGACATCGCGCAGGCCGACGAAGCTCAGGTAGCGCAGCGCCTCGGCCGTCAGTTGCTCGCGCTCCCTGCGGGCCGAAGGCAGGTCCAGTGCCACCTGCGCGAGATTGGTGGACTGGCTGGCGTAGGCGCCGAGCATGACGTTCTCGATCACCGACAGGCCCGGCACCAGCTTGGGCGTCTGGAAGGTCCTGCGGATGCCGCTGCGCGCCAGCCGTTCCGGCGCGAGGCGGCCGACATCGGCGCCATCGACCCGCACCGATCCGCCGTCGGCCGGATAGAAGCGCGTGATGACATTCAGGAGCGTCGTCTTGCCGGAGCCGTTCGGACCCACGATGGCATGGATGTGACCCGCAGGCACGTCGATCGACACGTCGCGCAAGGCGAAGACGCCGCCGAAACGCTTCTTGACGTTCCGCACCTGGAGATGCGCGCCCTTCAACCGTGGGATCGGCTCTTGCGCCACCACAGGCAAGGTCACCGCGGATGCCTTTTTCCAGAAGCGCGCGAGACCACCCGCGATGCCCTCCGGCATGAAGCGGATCAGCACGAGCAGCGCCGCGCCGTAGATCAGCATGCGCCAGCTCTGCAGGCTCTGGAGCAGTTCCGGCAGCAGGAAGAAGGCGATCGTGCCCAGCAGCGCGCCGTGCAGGCGGCCAAGCCCACCGAGAACGATCACGAGCAGGAAGAACATCGACATGTCGCCGGAGAAATCCTCGGGCGTGATGACCGTCTTCTGCACCGCGAAGAACGCGCCCGCCGCGCCGGCCATCAGCGCGCTCCAGACGAAGGCGAAGAGCTTCAGCCGCACGAGCGACACGCCATTGCCCAACGCGGCCAGCGGGTTGTCGCGCAAGGCCTGCAAGGCCCGGCCGTAGCGCGAGTGCACGAGGTTGTGCATGAGGAACAGGCCGAGCGCGCAGAACCCGAGCACCAGCCAGTACAGATCGCGGGAAGTGAATTCGTAAGCGCCGATCCTGGGCATCGGGATGCCGGTGACGCCCGCAAAGCCGTGGGTCAAGCCTTGCCACTCGACCAGCAGGCCCTGCAGCACGGTCGCGAATGCCAGGGTGATCAGCGCGAAGTACCAGGTCGACACGCGGAAGGCCGGAATCGCCATCAGCGCACCGCCGAGCGCGGTGCCGACCACGGCCAGCGGCAGGACCGTCCAGAACGACAAGTGATAGTCCACCATGCCGAGCGCCGTGATGTAGGCGCCGATCGCCACCAGTGCGCCGTGGCCGATCGAGGTCTGGCCGCCGAAGCCGGTGAGGAAATTGAGCCCCAGCGCGACCGCGAAATAGACCCACAGCTGCGTTCCGATGAAGAGCACGTAGTCGTCGCGCACGAAGATCGGCATCAACGCCAGCGCGATGAAGAACGCACCGACGAGCCGGGACTCGAGCCTTGTGCCGGAAAGCGGAGAACGTCCCATGGTCACACCGTCCTGAGCACCTGCCTGCCGAACAGCCCTTGCGGCCTGATCAGGAGCACCAGCAGAAACATGGCGAGGCTGGCGGCATCCTGGTAGCCGGGCGACAGCGCGGCCGAGGCGAACACCTCGACCATGCCGAGCATGTAGCCGCCGACCACGGAACCGTAGTTGTTGCCGATGCCGCCGAGCGCAGCGGCCTCGAATCCCTTGATCAGCATCACGGCGCCGATCGAGACCGATGCGAAGACGATCGGGCCCGCGAGCACGCCGGCCGCCGCAGCGACCAGCCCGCTCAGCGCGAAGGACACCGCGGCCAGCCGGCCCGGGTCGATGCCGCGCAAGAGGCTGGCGTCGCGGTCTTCGGCGATCGCGAGGATCGCCTTGCCGGTTCGCGTGCGATAGAACTGCTCCGCCGCGATCACCAGGATCAGCACGAGAATGATCAGTGCCACCTGGTAGCTGCTGACCAGCACGCCGTTCTTCAGCATGGAGGCGGTCGACAGCAGCGGCGGTGCCGGCAGCGGCCGCGGATCGGGACCGACCAGCTTGCCGACGATGTCCTCGATGATCATCGACGCGGCGAGCGTGCTGACGATCCACCCGTGCGCCCCGCCGCCGCGCTGCCGCAGGACCGGCGCCACCGCCTGCCAGTGGATGACCCAGGACACCAGCGCAATCACGGCCAGGGAAATGCCCGCTGCCAGATACCAGGCCACGCCGAACTTGGCCAGGAGCGTCGCGCAGAGCACCGCGCCCACCATCACGAGGTTGCCCTGCGCCACGTTGAAGGTGTTGGTGGGCCGGTAGACGATATTGATGCTCACGCCCACGAGCGCGTAGATGCTGCCGATCGTGAGCCCCTGGATGACGTAACTGGGATCCATCAAGACTCTTTCAGGAGGAAGCGGAGGATGATCTCAGACCAGGCGCTCGCGGAACACGCTGTTGCCGGAGCGCGGATCCTTGGCCGACATGACGCTGGCCAGGACGATCTCGTCGGATGTGACGCCACAGTGATTGTCGGGCGTGAAGCTGAGCTTGCAGCGCACGCCTTGGAAGCCCTTGACCCGATCGAGCGCCGCCTTGACCTTGCGCGTGTCGAAGGTCTTCTCCTGCTCGATGACGCTCTTGAGCAGGTAGATGAAGTCGTAGAACGGACCCGAGGCGACGTTGTACGGCGCGTTGACGTCGGGATAGGTCAGCATCTTCTTCGCGAAGTCCTGCTGGCGCTTGCCCGGCGGCTCGGATGCGGTCCACGACAGGCCCTTGAAGATCACCGCGCTCGCATTCTGCAGCGCCTCCTTGGGCACGAGGTCGAAGAGTGCCTCGTACATCAGGCCCGCATGGCCGGTGATCGGCGGGAACCACTGCTGCTCGGCCATCGCGTTGAGCACCAATGCCGCGGGCGGCGTGCTGCCGATGAAGCTGACGATGACTTCCGTCCCGGCCTTGCGCAGATTCGCGATGTACGGCCCGACCGTGCCGGAGTTCAGCGGAAAGACCTGGACCGTCGTCGGCTCCAGCTGGTAACGGGCCAGCGAGGGCTTGCAGGCCGCGATGGCGGCTTCTCCGGCGCTGGTGTTCTCGACCAACACGCCGAACTTGCGCGCGCCCTTGGCGTGGAAGTGATCGATGCACAGGTCCGCGATCATCTGCACCGAGTGGAACAGCACGTAGCTGTAAGGAAAGGTCACGCCATCCATCGGCTTGGTGCCGTTGGTGAAGCAGGCCTGCACCGTGTTCGCCGCCGTCGAAGTCGGCAGGGAGGCAAGGCACTGCGCATCGCCGGTCGGGCCGACCACGTACTGAACGCCGTCGCCCTGGATCTTTTTCATCACGCCCGGCTGCTTGGCGGGCGCCGCTTCGTCGTCGACCTCGATGCGCTCGATGGCGCGGCCGAGGATGCCGCCGGCCGCGTTGATCTCGTCGATCGCCATCAGCCCCGGCACGTAGAGCGGCGCAAAGCTCGATGCGAAGCGGCCCGTGGTCGGGCGCACCCAACCGATCTTGAACGGGTCGGCCGCGCGCGCCAGTCCCGCGGCACCCAGGCCGGTGCCCATCGCCAGGCCGCCGGCCAGGCCGAGCAGCGAACGTCGGTCGATACGACCGTCGGGCCGCGTGATTTGATTTTGCAAGGCTTGTCTCCTCAGGTTTTTCTTCGGCCCGTCGGGGTGAGCGGTCGCGTCCGCCGCCGTGGCAGCGCGCCGCCCGTCGCAATCAGTCGAGCAGGTCGGGCTGCTCGGCCACGATCCGCGCGTACAACGGCTGGAACTGGAAGTAGCCCGCCTCGGGCGCGCCCGCCAGGCCTGCCGTGTGCTCGGCAATCTCAGGTCCGACCAGCCTGGGGCCGCCCGTTCGCGCGGAGGCCGCCTCGGCATGGGTCTGGACCTGGCAGGCACGGTCCATCGCGATGTACCACCAGGCGCATTCGTCCACCGTGCCGCCGACCGTCATCAGGCCGTGGTTCTGGAGGATCGCAGCCTTGTGGGGGCCGAGCGCCTCGGCGATCCGCTGACCTTCGTCGAGTTCCAGCACGACGCCGCCGAAATCCTCGTAGACCACGTGGTCTTTGTAGAAAGCGCACGAGTCGATGGTGATGGGGTCGAGCTTGCGGCCCAGCGCCGACCAGATCAGGCCCCAGGTTGAATGCGTGTGCGCCGCCGCGATGACGTCCGGACGCGCCTGATGGACGCGTGCGTGAATCACGAAGGCCGCGCGATTGACGTCCAGGTCGCCCTCGACCACGTCGCCGTGGTGATCGACCCGGATCAGGTTGGACACCTTGACCTGGCTGTAGTGGACGCCGAAGGGGTTGACCCAGAAGGTTTCCGGATACTGAGGATCGCGCGCCGTCACGTGGCCGGCGACCCCGTTGTCGAAGCCGAATTTGGAGAACAGGCGGAAGGTCGCGGCCAGGCGCTGCTTGCGATGCAGCCTTTCCTCACGGATCGTCGAGAACACCGGCGGCTTCATCGGAAGCACGTTGATCGCCTTGGACCGCTCCAGCGAAAGGGCTTTCGCGTCCGGTCGGAGGATGGACTTGTCGGGAGCGTTCATCGGGTACTCCAATGTCTCTTGGGTGATCGATAGCCCGCAGACGCCTGCGAGCAAGGGGGAGACTAAATTCGTGCGTGGCCGCGGGCATCGTCGAAACGGACGATTCGATTGCAAAGCCGCACTGCCTACCATCGCGGCATCGCCGTCCGCTTGCAGATGGCGCCATCGGAGACGCAACCCATGTTCCAGACCTCCCTCATGTCCGGCCAGCGGATTCTCGTGACCGGCGGCGGCACCGGCCTCGGCCGCGCCATGGCCGAGCGCTTTCTCGCGCTCGAGGCCGACATCGTCATCTGCGGCCGGCGCAAGGCCGTGTGCGACGAAACCGCCGCGGCCTGGCGGACCCGGTTCCCCGGACGGCGCATCGATGCCTTCGGCGTCGACCTGCGCGACGCGCAGGCGGTCGACGAGATGGTCGAGCGCCTGTTCGACGACGGCGGCCTGACGGGCCTGGTGAACAATGCAGCCGGCAACTTCGTCGCTCCGACCGAGAGCCTGTCGCCGCGCGCCTTCGATGCCATCGCCAACATCGTCTTCCATGGCACCTTCTACGTGACGCACGCTGTCGGCAAGCGCTGGGTCTCGAAAGCCAGATCCGGCGCCTGGCAGCCCGGTCAGCCCTGCCGCAACATCATGAGCGTCATCACCACCTGGGTCGACAACGGCAGCCCGTACGTGGTGCCTTCCGCGATGAGCAAGGCCGGTATCGAGGTGATGACCAAGTCGCTGGCGGTCGAATGGGCGCGCTACGGAATCCGGCTCAATGCCGTCGGCCCCGGCGAAATTCCGACCGAGGGCATGAGCAAGCGCCTGTATCCGGGAGAAGAACCTGGCGCGCGCACACGCGCCAGCAATCCCATGGCGCGCGTCGGCGACATGGACGAACTGCAGAACCTCGCGACCTTTCTGATGGCCCCTGGCCGATGCGACTGGCTCACCGGTCAGAGCATCATGCTCGACGGCGCTGGCGCCCTGGCCAACGGCGGCAATTTCTTCGAATTGCGCGAATGGTCAGATGCTGATTGGCGGAATGCGCGCGAACAGATCGAGCAACAAAATCAGAAGGATCGCCAATTGCGCTGAGAAGATTCCAGTATTCAATGCACAGGTCCATCGCGCCGCCCACATGCTGCTTGGGCACCCAGTGGTCGTGATCGGCGTCGGCACTAGGCCGCGGCGCGGGTCGCTGGGGGATTGCGCCAGCGCGCCATCAGCTCGGCCCAGCGCACGCGCGCCGCGGCGAGGTTGCGCTCCTTGACGTGGCCGTAGCCGCGGATCTGCTCGGGCAGGCTTGCGATTTCGAGGGCGGTCGCGTGGTTGGCGGCGTTGAGGCCGGCCAGGACTTCCTCGATGCTGGCGCGGTATTCACCGATCAGGGCGCGCTCGGTCTTGCGTTCCTCGGTGCGGCCGAAGATGTCGAATGCCGTGCCGCGCAGTCCCTTGAGCCGGGCCAATGCCTTGAATCCGGTCAGCATGGCGGGGCCGAACTTCTGCTTCTGCAACTCGCCCTTGGCGTTCTTCTTCGCGATGATCGGCGGCGCGAGGTGGTAGTGGAGCTTGAAGTCGCCCTCGAACATGCCTGCGACGCGGTCGAGGAAGCTGCGGTCGGTGTGCAGCCGCGCGACTTCGTACTCGTCCTTGTAGGCCATCAGCTTGAACAGGTAACGCGCGACGGTCTCGGTCAGGCCGGTCTTGCCGAGCGCCGCTTCGGCCTGCTGCACCCGGCCGACGAAGGCCGTGTACTGCGCGGCATAGGCCGCGTTCTGGTAGCCCGTGAGGAATTCCGCGCGACGCGCCACCAGGGCCTCGGCCGTTTCGCGCTTCTTGAACGCGATGATCTGGCCCGGCTGCACGCGCTTTTGCAGTTCGTCGGGGCGCTGCGCCGCCTGCCGGCCCCACGCGAAGGCCGTCTTGTTGTTCTCGACCGCCACCCCGTTGAGCTCGATCGCGCGGATCAGCGAGGCATGTTCGAGCGGAATCCAGCCCTTCTGCCACGCATAGCCCAGCAGCATCGGGTTGACGTAGAGGCTGTCGCCCATCAGCGAAGTTGCGGCCGCATCGGCATCGAAGGCACCGACGCCATCCACGCCGACCGCGCGGGCGATTTCCGCCGCGCAGGCGTCCTGCGGGTTCTGCCAGGCGATGTTGCGCACGAAGGCGGCCGTCGGCGCGCTGTGGCTGTTGAGCGCCACGTGCGTGCGCCCTTCGCGCATGCGCGCCATCGTCTCGGCGTTGACGCTGACCAGCGGATCGCAGGCCAGGATCAGGTCGGCCGCGGCGGTGCCGACGCGCGTGGTGCGGATGTCGTCCTGCGTGGGGCCGATCAGCACATGGCTCCAGGTGGCGCCGCCCTTCTGCGCCAGGCCCGCCGCGTCCTGCGTGACGATGCCCTTGCCCTCGATGTGCGCCGCCATGCCCAGCAGCTGGCCGATGGTGATGACGCCGGTGCCGCCGACGCCCGCCACCACCACGCCCCAGACCTTGCCGCCTTCGAGCACCGGCAGCACGGGTTCGTCGAGCGCGCCGAGTTCGGCCGGCATCGACGCCTTGTCCTTCGCCTTCTTCTTCAGCTGGCCGCCCTCCACCGTGACGAAGCTCGGGCAGAAACCCTTGAGGCAACTCATGTCCTTGTTGCAGCTGCTCTGGTTGATGGTGCGCTTGCGGCCGAACTCGGTCTCCAGCGGCTCGACCGACAGGCAGTTGCTCTGCACGCTGCAGTCGCCGCAGCCCTCGCACACCAGTTCGTTGATGACCACCCGCTTGGCCGGATCGACGGCCGTGCCGCGCTTGCGGCGGCGGCGCTTCTCGGTCGCGCAGGTCTGGTCGTAGATGATGGCGGTGGTGCCGGCGATCTGGCGGAACTCGCGCTGGACCTCGTCGAGCTCGTCGCGATGCCGCACCCTGACGTTGTCGCCGGGCACGCGCACGCCCTCGTATTTCTCGGGCTCGTCGGTCACGACCACGACCTTGATGGCGCCTTCCGCATGCAGGCTCTCGGCGATCTGCAGCACCGAGTGGCCTTCGGGCCGCTCGCCGACCGGCTGGCCGCCGGTCATCGCGACCGCATCGTTGTAGAGGATCTTGTAGGTGATGTTCACGCCGGCCGCGATGCTCTGGCGGATCGCGAGCAGGCCGCTGTGGAAATACGTGCCGTCGCCCAGGTTGGCGAAGATGTGCTGGTCGGTGGTGAAGGGCTGCTGGCCGACCCATGGCACGCCCTCGCCGCCCATCTGCGTGAAGCCGATGGTCGAACGGTCCATCCAGGTCGCCATGAAGTGGCAGCCGATGCCGGCCAGCGCACGCGAGCCCTCGGGCACGACGGTGCTGGTGTTGTGCGGGCAGCCCGAGCAGAACCAGGGCTGGCGGCCGGCGTCCGACACGCCGCTGGCCGATGGCGCCGCCATCGCCCGCTCCTTGGCTTCGAGAATCGCCAGCTGGGCATCGATGCGCGCCGCCATGTCGGCGCCGGCCGCGGCCAGGAGGCCGGTCTTGCGCAGGCGCTGCGCGATCGCCTTGGCGATCAGCGCGGGATTCAGATCGGCATTGGCGCGCAGCAGCGTGTGCGCGGTCGGATTGGGCATCGACCATTCGCCGCCGGCGTAGCCCTCGGCCTGGTGCACCTCGCCTTCGTCGAACTTGCCGACCACGTTGGGCCGCACGTCGGCACGCCAGTTGTAGAGCTCTTCCTTGAGCTGGTACTCGATGACCTGACGCTTTTCCTCCACCACCAGGATTTCCTGCAGGCCGGTCGCGAACGCGCGCGTCAGCTGCGCTTCGAGCGGCCACACCACGCCCACCTTGTGCAGCCGGATGCCGAGCTGCCGGCAGGCCGCATCGTCCAGGCCGAGATCGATCAGCGCCTGGCGCGTGTCGTTGAAGGCCTTGCCGCTGGCCATGATGCCGAAGCGGTCGTGCGGGCCTTCGATGACGTTGTGGTTGAGGCGGTTGGCGCGGATGTAGGCCAGCGCGGCGTACCACTTGTAGTGCATCAGCCGCGCTTCCTGCTCCAGCGCATGGTCGGGCCAGCGGATGTGCAGCCCGCCGGGCGGCATCTGGAAATCGGTCGGCAGCACGATCTGCACGCGCTCCGGATCGATCATCGCGGTGGCGCTCGATTCGACGATCTCCTGGATCGTCTTCATGCCCGACCAGATGCCGGCGAAGCGGCTCAGCGCGAAGGCATGGATGCCGAGGTCGAGGATCTCCTGCACGTTGGCCGGAAAGAACACCGGCGTGCCGCAGGCCTTGAAGATGTGGTCGCTCTGGTGCGCGGCGGTCGAGCTCTTGGAGATGTGGTCGTCGCCGGCCACCGCGATCACGCCGCCGAACTCCGTGGTGCCGGCCATGTTGGCATGCTTGAAGACGTCCGAGCAGCGGTCCACGCCGGGGCCCTTGCCGTACCAGATGCCGAACACGCCGTCGAAGCGGTTGGTGCCGGCCGGCGAGAAGCCGAGCTGCTGGGTGCCCCAGAGCGCGGTCGCAGCGAGCTCTTCGTTCACGCCCGGCTGGAAGACGATGTTCTGTTCCTTCAGGAACTTGCTGGCCTTCCAGAGTGCCTGGTCGTAGCCGCCGAGCGGCGAGCCGCGGTAGCCGCTGATGAAGCCGGCCGTGTTCTTGCCGGCCTGCTGGTCGCGCAGGCGCTGCAGCATCGGCAGCTTGACCAGCGCCTGGACGCCGGACATGAAGGCGCGGCCGTAGTCCAGCGAATACTTGTCGTCGAGCGTGACGGTTTCGAGGGCGCGGCGGATGTGCTCGGGCAGCGGTGCGTTCATCGTGGTGTCTCCATTCGACGCAAAGTGTATGCCTGCGGCTGTGATAGGTGTTTGCGTTCTTTGCCTCGCCAAGCCGCTGTCTTGAAAGGATCTTGCTTAAGATGCCGTTCCATGGAAAGCATTGACAAGTTCGACCTCGCGATCCTGCAAGAACTGCAGGCCGACGCCCGCCTCACCAACGCCGAACTCGCCCAGCGCGTGGGCCTCTCGGCCGCGCCCTGCTGGCGCCGGGTGCGCGCACTCGAGAAGGCCGGCTATATCCGCGGCTACCACGCCGAGATCAACCGCCAGAAGATCGGGCTGGGCGTGCTGGCCTTCGTGCGCCTGGACACCGACCGCGCGACCGGCGACGTGACGCGCAAGCTCGAGGACGCGATCCGCAAGCTGCCGGAGGTGATTACCTGCCACTACATCAGCGGCTCGGGCATGTTCGAATTGCAGGTGGTGGCCGAGGACCTTGACGGCTTCTCGCGCTTCGCGCTCAACAGCTTGATGCACCTGCCCAACGTGAAAGACCTGCACACCAGCTTCTCGCTCGGCGAGGTCAAGGCCAGCCATGCGCTCCCGCTGGGCCATCTGGCGCCGAAGCCGGCCCGGCCCGTGAAGGCCGCCCGCCGCGGCGCGAAGACGTAGCGGCCCGGCTCAGCCCTGCGCGGGGATGCCCAGGCCGCGGACCACCGCGGGCCGCGCAACGAAGGCTTCGAGCACCCGCGTGACCTGCGGATAGTCCTGGATCCCCACCAGCTCGCCAGCCTCGTAGAAGCCGATCAGGTTGCGCACCCAGGGGAAGGTCGCGATGTCGGCGATGGTGTACGCATCGCCCATGATCCAGGCCCGGCCCGCGAGCCGCTCTTCGAGCACGCCGAGCAGGCGCCTGGCCTCCGCGACATAGCGATCGCGCGGGCGCTTGTCCTCGTAGGCCTTGCCGGCGAACTTGTTGAAGAAACCGACCTGGCCGAACATCGGACCGATGCCGCCCATCTGGAACATCAGCCACTGCAGGGTCTGGTAGCGGCCCGCGTCGTCCTTCGGCATGAGCTGGCCCGACTTGCCGGCCAGGTAGACCAGGATCGCGCCCGATTCGAACAGCCCCAGCGGCTGCCCGTCCGGACCGTTCGGATCGAGGATCGCCGGGATCTTGTTGTTGGGGTTGAGCGAGCGGAACTCCGGCGACAGCTGGTCGTGGTGGTCGAAGGCCACCAGATGCGGCTCGTAGGGCAGGCCGGTCTCCTCCAGCATGATCGAGACCTTGACGCCGTTGGGCGTCGGCAGCGAATAGAGCTGGATGCGATCGGGATGGCGCGCGGGCCATTTGCGGGTGATGGGGAAGGCAGTGAGATCGGTCATGCAGGGTCCTTGGAGCCGCCAGTATGCATGCCGTGCGCGTCCAGCATCGGCGGGCGCCGGTCGGCGAACGGCACGGCCCGATGCCACGCATCGGCGATCTGCAGCACCTCCAGATCGGCACGCGGCCGGCCCATGATCTGCAGCCCCATCGGCAGGCCCTCGGCATTGAAGCCGGCCGGCACTGCGATCACCGGCAAGCCGGCCAGCGTGCCGCCGATGACCACCTCCATCCAGCGGTGGTAAGTGTCCATCGCGCACCCGCCGACGTCCTTCGGCCATGCGATGCCGACGTCGAAGGGGAAGACCTGCGCACTCGGCAGCACCAGGTAGTCGTAGCGCTCGAACAGCCGGCCGAGTGCGCCGTACCAGGCCGAACGATCGCAGGTGGCGCGGTAGACCGCCTGCGCATCGAGATGCCGGCCCTGCTCGATTTCCCAGATCGCCTCCGGCTTGAGCAGCGCGCGCTGGCGCGCATCCGCGTGCACCGGCCGCAGCCGGCCGGCCACCAGGAAGCTGCGCAGCGTGAGCCAGCTGCGCCACAGGCGTTCCATGTCGAAGTCCGGGCGGGCGTCCTCGACCGTGCAGCCGATGTCCTCGAAGTGGCGCAGCGATGCTTGGCACAGCGACAGCACGCCCGCCTCCATCGGCAGCCGGCCGCCATAGTCGCCGAGCCAGCCGATGCGCGTGCCGGCGAAGTCGCGTGCCAGCGGTGCGGCGAAGCGCGCCGGATCGCCGTTCTGCGACAGCGGCGCACGCGGGTCGGGGCCGGCCTGGACCGACAGCAGCATCGCCACGTCCTGCGGCGTGCGGCCCATCGGGCCCTCGGTGCCCAGCTGCTGGAAGAACAGCTCGTCCGCCGGCCCGTGCGGAACGAGGCCCATCGAGGGCCGCATGCCGTAGATGTGCTGCCAGCCGGCCGGGTTGCGCAGCGACCCCATCATGTCGCTGCCGTCGGCGACCGGCAGCATCCGCAGCGCCAGCGCCGCCGCGGCGCCGCCACTGCTGCCGCCGGCCGAGCGCGCCGGGTCCCAGGCATTGCGCGTGGCGCCGAAGACGCCGTTGTAGGTGTGCGAGCCCAGGCCGAACTCGGGCGTGTTGCTCTTGCCGACGAAGATCGCGCCGGCGCGGCGCATCCGCTCCACCACCCACGCGTCGTGCGGCGGCACGTGCTGCGCGAGCGCGCGAAAGCCCATCGTGGTCGGGATGCCCGCGGTCGCCGCGAGGTCCTTGGGCGCCTGCGGAAAGCCATGCATCCAGCCCATCGACTCGCCGCGCCGCAACGCCTCGTCGTACCGATCGGCCTCTGCCAACAGACGCTCGGGATCCTGCAGCGACACCAGCGCATTGACCTGCGGATTGAAGCGCGCGATCTGCGCGAGGTAGGCCCGCATCACCTCGCGGCACGACACGCTGCGCGCGTGGATCGCAGTGGACAGCGCGGTCGCGCTCAGCGCGACGAGTTCGGTCGGATTCATGCGCGCAGTATCGGCCTCCACGGGGCCGGGCGCTCAAGGGCGCAGGCGCTCAGGGCTTCGCGGGAATCGGCGTCACGGTTTCGCGGATGATGCCGCCGCCCATCACGCTGCCTTCCACCGTGGTCCGGCCGGTGCCGCGCATGCGGGCCTCGCACTCGGCGCGCGCGGAAGCCGGCTGCTCGCTGCAGCGTGCCGTCGCGTTCTGTTCTTCCACCCTCGGCGGCGGGCTGGTGAGTCCGTTGCGCGCGGCTTCCTGACGCGCTGCGCCCGCTTCGCGCAGGCAGGCGGCGCGGTCCTGCTGGACGCCATCGCAGGTGGCGCGCTCGCGCTGCAGCGTCGTGCCGCCCCCCGCGGGGTCCGCGGCCGAGGCGGCGCCGGCGAGAAGAAGACCGCCCGCCGCAAGGACGAGAGCCAGGGTGGAATGAACGGCGGATTTCATGAGAGGCGCTCCTTTTCGCAACGCCAGGACGGCGCTGCTGCGCTGCCAGTGTGCGGCCCGCAGGCGCCGGGGCTTGTGGGACGGGAAGAGCTGCGCGGCGAGTCCCAGGCCGCACGGCGGGCTCAGGCTTCGAGCGCCGCCTTGGCCTCGAACATCTTGCGGTCGCTGCGGCGGAACAGCATCTCCGGGGTGTCCTCGGCTTCGGCCAGCGCGACGCCGATGCTCACGGTGACCCGGAGTTCGGGCGACCAATGGTCCCAGCGCAGGGCGGCCATCTTCGAATGGATCTGCCGGCACAGCGACTGCGCCGCCTCCACGGTCGTGTGCGGGAACAGCACGACGAATTCGTCGCCGCCCAGCCGGGCGGGCAGGTCGGTCTGCCGCACCGAAGCCCGGATGGCATCGGCGACGGTCTTGAGCACGTCGTCGCCCGCCGCATGGGAGTAGGTGTCGTTGACGCACTTGAAGTCGTTGAGATCGATCAGCGCCAGGCACAGCGGCTGCTTCGAATTCGATTCGTTCTTCAGCGCCTGGGCCAGCGCAACGTCGAAGCTGCGGCGATTCGGAATCCCGGTCAGCGAATCCTCGAAGGACAGCCGCTCCAGCTCCTGCGAATGCTGGGCCAGCAGGCGCAGGTGCTGCTCGCTGGTGCGGATGTCCAGATGGGTCTGCACGACGCCGTGGCGGCTGTCGAGGATCTCGCTGCGCACGCGCAACTCGCGCCGGCGGTGCGCGCCCTCTTCCTCGAGCGCACGGGCGTACTGGCCCTGCGCCTTGAAGATCTGGGTCAGCAGCAGGTGGCCCACATTGGCCATCTGCTCGAATTCGGCATCGCCCGCCAGCTCGATCAGGACGGCGGCCTCGCGCTGGGCGCCTTCCATGTCCTGCCGGCCCCAGTGCAGCTCGGCGCGCACCCAGTGGCTGATGACGTTGGCCACCTGCGCGTACTTGGCCGGCTGGGCGCGGTCCTCGGCGGCGATCCATTCCTGCTCCGCGGCATCGAGGCGGCCTTCCCAGCACAGGCACAGCGCCAGGCTGGAGCGCGCGAAGCGCTGCAGGACGGAACGCACGCCGGGCAGCATCGGAAACGGCGAGCCCTCCTCGAACAGATCGCTGCAATCGGCCAGGCGCTGGCGCAGGGTGGCGGTGCTGGGCATCACGCCGGTGAAGTAGCGCTCGCTGGACAGCCGCATGACTTCCAGCCAGGCCAGGTTGGTGCGCGGCAGCAATACATTGCTCACGGGCGCGTAGAGCAGCGCAAGGCGCTCGGACTCGCGCAGCGAGGCCTCGGCCTTCGTGAAGCTCTTGCTCCAGAGGTAGGTGACGCCGAGGTAGTTGTGCAGGTTGACCTGGTGCGGCCCCGGCGACAGCAGTTCGCCCAGCTTCACGCTGAGCAGCGCCGCCTCGACCGCCTCGGCATCGCGCCCCAGGATGCTGCTGGCATGCGCGAACAGGGACAGCGCCGAGGCCTCGCTGGAGATGTCGCCATCGAGCTGCGACAGCTGCACGGCCCGCTGCGCCGTCGCGATGGCACGGCGAAACTGCCCGAGCACGCGGTCGTACTGCGCCAGCGCCATCAGCGCCCGCGCCTGCATCGACCGGTCGCCCAGATCCTCGGCCGTCTTCAGCACCGACACCGCAAGGCTGCGCGCCGCCTCGACCTCGCCGCCCTCGAGCAACCGCCGCGCTTCGTCGAGCGGTGCGGACGCCGAGGGCTCCGAAGATTGCTGTGCATCCATGCGGCGATTGTCCGGCATGGCGGGCGGCGTCAGGAAGAAGTGCGTCACCATTCAGCCACGCTGCTGTCGGCACTGCGCGACGGGAAGGCATGATGCGTCCATCCCGCTTTCGGGTTCGTTCAGGAATTCCGCATGTTGAAGAAGGTATGGCGCCAGGTCCCTGCAGCAGGGCGGCCGACGCGCATGCGCCGATGAAGACGCCCGCACGGCTGCAGTCGTTGATCGACGAAGGCCTCATCGACACCGTGGTGCGGCAGCTGATGAGCGGCAAGGAGGCGATGGTCTACGTCGTGCGCCGCGGCGACGAGACGCTGTGCGCGAAGATCTACAAGGAAGCGACGCAGCGCAGCTTCCGGCAGGCCGTCGACTACACCGAGAACCGCAAGGTCAAGAATACGCGGCAGGCGCGCGCGATGGCCAAGGGCACGAAGTTCGGACGCGAGGTCACCGAGGCGGCGTGGCAGAGCGCCGAGGTCGACGCACTCTATCGGCTGGCCTCCGCCGGCGTGCGCGTGCCGGTGCCGCACAACTTCTGGGACGGCGTGCTGCTGATGGAGCTCGTGACCGATGCCGAGGGCGATGCGGCGCCGCGGCTCAACGACGTCGCCTTCGCGCCCGAGCAGGCGCGCACGCACCACGCAACCCTGCTGACGGAGGTGGTGCGCATGCTGTGTGCCGGTGTCGTGCACGGCGACCTGTCGGAGTTCAACGTGCTGCTGGCGGCCGACGGCCCGGTCATCATCGACCTGCCGCAGGCCGTGGACGCCGCAGGCAACAACCACGCCAGACGCATGCTGCTGCGCGACGTCGCCAACCTGCGCGGCTTCTTCGGCCAGTTCGCGCCCGAGCTGCTGGCCACCCACTACGGCGAGGAGATCTGGCAACTGTACGAGCAGGGCGCCCTGCGCCCGGGCTCGGCGCTGACCGGCGTGTTCGCGCGCCAGGCCGGCGCGGTCGACCTCGAAGGCGTCCTGCGCGAGGTCGGCGATGCGCGTGCCGAGGAGGCCGCACGGCGCCTGCGCTTGCAGACCCGGAGCTGATCCCTCGGCCGGCGCGCCTCGCTCAGGGCTTCAATTCGCCGAGGACCGTCGGGATGAGTTCCGACACCGTCGGATGGATGTGCATCGTGCGCCGCAGCGCATCGCCCGTCGCGCCGGCCGCCATGGTGTCGAGGATGCCGTGGATGGCTTCGTCGCCGCCGACGCCCAGGATCGCCGCGCCGAGGATGGCGCGCGTGTCGGCATCGACCACCACCTTCATGAAGCCGGCCGTCTCGCCCTTTTCCACGGCACGGCCGACGCGGGTCATCGGGCGCTGCCCGACCTCGATGCGCCGGCCCGAGGCACGCGCCTGGGCCTCGGTGAGGCCGACGCGGCCGAGCGGCGGATCGATGTACAGCGCGTAGGCCGGGATGCGGTCGCTCACGCGGCGCCTGTCTTTGTCCAGCAGATTGGCGGCGACGATCTCGAAGTCGTTGTAGGCGGTGTGCGTGAAGGCGCCGCGCCCGTTGCAGTCGCCCAGCGCCCAGATGCCGGGCGTGGAGGTCCTGAGTTCGTCGTCGACGCGGATGTAGCCGTGCGCATCGGTCTCGACGCCCGCGTGTTCGAGGCCGAGGTCGTCGGTGTTCGGCCGCCGGCCGACGGCCAGCAGCACATGGGAACCGCTCACCTCGGGTTCGCCGGACTGGCAATCGACGCCGACCGCGATGGCCTCGCCGTCGGGCCGCAAGCGGATGCACTCGGCATCGAGCCGCACCGCGATGCCTTCGCCTTCGAGGATCTCGCGGATCGCACGCGAGACATCCGCGTCCTCGCGCGCGACGAGGCGCGGGCCCTTCTCGACGATCGTCACTTCGGCGCCGAAGCGGCGGTACATCTGCGCGAACTCGAGGCCGATGTAGCTGCCGCCGATCACCACCAGATGGCGCGGCACGCGATCGAGTTCGAGGATAGAGGTGTTGGTGAGGAAGGCCACGTCCTCGACACCCGGCAGCGGCGGCACGGCCGCGCGCCCGCCCACGTTGATGAAGACGCGCGGCGCGCCCAGCGTGTCGTCGCCGACGCGCAGCTCGGTCGCCGACACGAAGCGCGCGTGGCCTTCGAAGACGGTGCAGCCCTTCATCTGCCGGAGCCACTTTTCGACGCCGTGGCGCGCGTCGCTCGACACCTTGTCCTTGCGCGCCTTGACGGCTGGCATGTCGATACCCACCGGCGCGTCGATGGTCACGCCGAAGTCGCGCGCGCGGCGCGCCAGGTGCGCGGCGTACGCGCTCGCGACCAGCGCCTTGGTCGGCATGCAGCCGGTGTTGACGCAGGTGCCGCCGAACAGCTTGCGCTCGACGATCGCCACCGTCATTCCCGCCGCGACGAAGCGGCCGGCCAGCGAAGGGCCGGCCTGTCCGGCGCCGATCACGATGGCGTCGAACGCGTGCTTCATTCGCAGCCTCGCCCTACCGGGCCGGCACCGGCGCCGTCTCGCGCAACGGGCCGCCCTTGATCACCAGCTGCACCGCCGCCGCCACCACGATGTTGAGCACCAGCGCGCTCAACCCGGTGTAGAGCGCGAAGCTGCCGCCGCCGACCACGAAGGTATGGACCGGCTTGATGCCGTCCGTGAACGCGAGCCAGCTGCCGCCGACAAGGCCGACCACCCAGCCGGCCAGCAGCGCCGGCGCGCGGAACCAGCCGAAGAACAGGCCGAACACCACCGCCGGAAAGGTCTGCAGAATCCAGACGCCGCCGAGCAACTGGAGATCGAGCGCGAACTGCGTCGGCAGGAGCAGGATGAACACCAGCGCGCCGAGCTTGACCACCAGCGAGACGATCTTCGCGACCTTCGCCTCGCCGGCCGGCGTCACGTCGGGCTGCACATAGGCCTTCCAGAAATTGCGCGTGAACAGGTTGGCCGCGCCGATCGACATCACCGCCGCCGGCACCAGCGCGCCGATCGCGATGGCCGCGAACGCGAAGCCGCTGAACCACGACGGGAAGAGCGCGTTGAAGAGCGCCGGCACCACGTCGTTGTTGCTCTTCACACTGAGCTTGGCCGCATAGGCCATGTAGCCCAGCAGCGCGATCAGGCCCAGCAGCACCGTGTAGGCCGGCAGGAAGACCGCGTTCTTGCGGATCGTGTTGGCGCTCTTCGCGGCGAAGATGCCGGTCAGCGTGTGCGGGTACATGAAGGCCGCCAGCGCCGAGCCCAGCGCCAGGCTCGCGAAGGGCAGGTACTGCGCCGGCTTGAGCGTGAGGCCGGTCGCGCCGCCCTTGGCCGCGAAGGCATCGCCGGCCGCATGGAACACGCTCGCGTAGCCGCCGAGCTTGATCGGCACCAGCACCACCGCCACCAGCACCACGATGTAGATCATCAGGTCCTTGACGAAGGCGATCAGTGCCGGCGCGCGCAGCCCCGCCGAATAGGTGTAGAGCGCGAGGATCACGAAGGCCGCCGCCAGCGGCAGCTCGCCGGTGAGGCCGAGCGCCTTGATGACGACCTCCATGCCGACGAGTTGCAGCGCGATGTAGGGCATGGTCGCAACGACGCCGGTGATCGCGATCGCGAGTTCGAGCGCGCGCGAACCGTAGCGGCCATAGACCACGTCGGCCGCCGTCACGTGGCCGGCGCGGTGCGCCGCATGCCAGAGCTTCGGCATGATCACGAAGACGATCGGGTAGACGAGGATCGTGTAGGGCAGCGCGAAGAAGCCGTAGGCGCCGACCGCATAGACCAGCGCCGGCACGGCGATCACCGTGTAGGCGGTGTAGAAATCGCCGCCGACCAGGAACCAGGTGATCCAGGTGCCGAAGTTGCGCCCGCCCAGGCCCCACTCGTCGAGGTGCGCGCCCTTGGACGCGGTGCCGCCGGTCTGCCAGCGCGAGGCCGCGAAGCCCATCACGGTGACCAGCACGAAGAAGAAGACGAAGACCACCAGCGCGGTCCAGTTGATCTGGCCGTCCATCACTCGTCTCCCTGTTCGTAGTGATGGCGGTACACGATCCAGATCAGCAGGGCCGTGATCGGCACCCACAGCAGCTGGTACCAGTAGAAGAAGGGAAAGCCGAGGAGCGCCGGCAGCTCACTGTTGTAGAAAGGCAGCCACAGCAAGCCGACGAAGGGCAGCAGGAGCAGGATCCACATGTGCTGATTTCCTTGAAAGTGTTGTTCTTCACGGCACGGGCAAAGTTTACAGAGCAAACGCGCCGCGCATGCGGCGCGGCGCCGGAATGAGACAGCGCACGCCGGGCGTTGGGCAACGAGCTTGCTTGACGGCATGATCGGGCGTATGGACCTGCATCTGTCCCATCTGCTCGAGCACTACGGCTACCTCGCCGTCTTCATCGCCGGCCTGTTCGAGGGCGAGACCATGCTGATGCTCGGCGCCTACGCCGTCCACGAAGGCTATCTGTCGCTGTGGCCGCTGGTCGCGTGCGGCGCGGCGGCAGCCTTCCTGATCGACCAGTTCTACTTCCATCTCGGCCGCCGCAAGGGCGCGGAGCTGCTGGTGCGCCGCCCGAAGCTGCGCGCCCACATCGAGCGCGTCAACGGCTTCGTCGCCCGCCATCCGGTGGCGACGATCTTCCTGATGCGCTTCGCCTGGGGCTTTCGCGTCGTGCTGCCGGCCGCGCTCGGCATGGGCCGCATGCGCGCGCCCACCTATGCGGCGCTCACCGCCATCGCGTCGGTGGTCTGGGCCACGGTGGTGAGCCTGTTCGGCGTCACGCTCACGGGCTGGATCCATGCCTCGGTCGGACGCCTGCGTCCGTATGAGCATCAGATCATCCTGGCCGCGCTGGTGATCACGCTGGTGATCGCGCTGTTCCGGCAATGGCGATCGCGGCGCTGAGCACAAGCCCCGGACGAAGCGCACGCATCCGTTACCATCCCCCTCGTCCTCCTGCATGAATACGAACGACAGCGCGTTTCTCACCGACGTCCTCGACCTGCTGCTCGACGTCGTCTGCGTCGTCAACACCGCGGGACGCTTCGTCTTCGTCAGCGGCGCCTGCGAGCGCGTGTTCGGCTACGCGGCCGACGAGATGATCGGCCAGCCGATGATCGACTTCGTGTTCCCCGCCGACCGCCCCCGCACGCTGAACGCGGTCGACGAGATCGTCGCCGGCACACACAAGCCCCATTTCGAGAACCGCTATCTGCGCAAGGACGGGCAGATCGTGCACATCATGTGGTCGGCCCAATGGTCCCCGGTGCGCCAGATGCGGGTCGCCGTCGCGCGCGACGTGACCGAGCGCAAGCGCGCCGAGTCGATGCGGGCGGCGCTGCACGCGGTCTCCGAGGCCGCCTTCGCCGCCAGGGACCTGGTGGCCTTGTTCCAGCGCGTGCACCACATCATCGGCGAGCTGCTGCCGGCCGCGAATTTCTTCGTCGCGCTCTATGACGAAACGACGGCCGAGCTGAGTTTCCCCTACCACGCCGACGACGGCTTCAAGGTGCTGGCGCCGCGCCCGCTGGACTCGGACACGCTCAGCGCCGAGGTGATCCGCACCGGGCGCGCCCTGCTTCGCACCTCCGACGCCGAGGCCGCGCTGCCGGCGCGCGTGCAGCTCGACGTCGGACCGGACTCGCTCGCCTGGCTCGGCGTGCCGCTCAAGACGCAGAAGAAGGGCGTCATCGGCGCGCTGGTCGTGCAGAGCTATTCGCCCGAGGTGCACTACGCCGAGCGCGACGTGGAACTGCTCGAGTTCGTCTGCGCCCAGGTCGCCGCGGCGATCGAGCGCAAGCAGATCGAGGCCTGGCTGCTGCACGCCTCCCAGCACGACGCGCTGACCGGTCTGCCCAACCGGGAGCGGCTGCAGGAGCGGATGCGCGCGGCGCTGGACGGCCCGCGCGGACACGCCGCGCCGTTCGCGCTGCTCTACCTCGACCTCGACATGTTCAAGCAGGTCAACGACCGCCTGGGCCATGCGGCGGGCGACCTGCTGCTGCAGCAGACCGCGCGCCGCCTCGAAGCCTGCATGCGCGGATCCGACACCGTCGGGCGGGTCGGCGGCGACGAGTTCCTGGTGCTGCTCGATTCGCCGGCCGCACCGCAGCAGGCGCTCGAGATGGCCGAGCGCATCCTTGCCGCGCTCGGCCGGCCCTTCGACCTCGGCGGCGAGGTGGTGTCGGTCTCGCCGAGCATCGGCGTCGCGCTGTGGCCCGAGCACGGCGACGATCCGACGCGCCTGATCCGCCATGCCGACGAAGCGATGTACCGCGCCAAGCGGGAAGGCGGCAACGGCTTTCGCCTGGCAGCGAGCGCGCCGGGATCCTGAGGCGGGCGGATGGCCTGCATCAGGCCACGCGCGCCCGCCGCGTTACCGCAGCACGTTCGCGCGGCCGGACATCGCGGCCAGTGCGGCACGCAGCCCGGCCACGGGGCTGGTGAACGGGCGGCGGCCCGCGCCCAGCCGGGCCGCAGGCGCCATGGACGCCTGGGCCAGCGCCACGCTGTCCGCACCCGCGGCATAGGCGGCCGTCGCCGCGTCGGCGATCGATGTGGCGTAGCGCTGCGCGTCGCCCTGCCCGAAGAGCGCCCACGCGCCCGCGACGAGCCGCACGTCCACCCTCGCGCCGGTGCGCTGCGCCGCTTGCTCGAACAGCGCCGTCGTCGGCGCCACGGTCGTCCCGGCCGCGCACAGCACGACGACCTTGCCGCCCGCGTCGACCGCGGCATCGGCCAGCGCCGCATCCGCGCGCAGCATCGGTACGCGCGAACGTGCCATCGCAGCGTCGATCGAAGGCCCCAGTGTGGAGCAGGTGAGCAGCACGGCATCCGCGTCCTCGCCCAGCGAAAGAAGCAGCGCACCGGTGGCCTCGGCGATCGCCGGCGTCAGACCGCCGGCCTTCTCGGCATCGAGCAGGAGTTCGGGCCGCACGACATGGCGAAGCGCGTCCTGTGCCAGGCCGAACTCGGCCGCGGCGGTCTCGAAGATCGCGATGTTGCTGTCGGCGGTGTGAAGGCAGGCGATGCGCATGGTCGTGTCGTTGAGGTCGCCGCAGCATCGCCGCCAAAAAGCTGCGACGCCTATTCGGTGTGCTCGAGAGCCCGCCCCGCGCGGATGACGGTGCGCCGCCGGCCGTGCGGGTCCAGCAGCTCGTGCTCGTCGCTCGCGGCCAGCAGCACGAGGTCGGCGGGGCAGCCCTGCGCGATGCGGCCGTCCCAGGCCAGCCGCATCGCGCGCGCGGGGCTCACGGTGATCGCATCGAGCCAGTCGGCGGCCGGCGCGAGATGCGCCATCTGCACGCCGAGGCCGAAGGTCTCCAGCAGATCGTAGCCGCCATAGGGATAGAAGGCATCCTGCACGTTGTCGGTCGCGAGGCTCGCGCGCACGCCCTGCGCCGCGGCCTCGCGGATGCGGGTGATGCCGCGCGGCACGGGCGTGCGGTCCCACGCGCCCTGCAGGTAGAGGTTGGTGGTCGGCAGCGCGATCAGGTGGATGCCGGCCTCGGCGCACAGGCGCAGCGTGTCGGTGGCCGCCGCGTCGTCCTGCGCGGACAGCGAACAGGCATGGCCGCACACCACGTGGCCGTGCAGTCCGCGTGCGATCACCAGGTGGGCGATGGTGCGCAGCCCCGTGGCCTCGGGGTCGAGCCCTTCGTCGACATGGAAGTCGAGCGCGAGCTGGTGCTCCTGCGCCAGGTCGAACACGCGGCCGAGCTTGTGCACGATGCCCGGGTTGCGGTAGACGAAGGCGCCGAGCACGCCGCCGGCGCGCTGCACCGACTGCGCGATGCGCCGGCCCACCTCGGCATCGGCGAACACGTCGAGCGGCGTGAGCGCGACGAACTGCAGCTCGACGCGGCCATGCCATTGCTCGCGCAACTGCTCGAAGACCGCGAGCGACACCGGCGGTTCGGCGCCCTGCCAGTCGAGGTGGGTGCGCAGCGCGCGCGTGCCGGCGGCCCAGGCTTCGTGCAAAGCGCGCAGCATGCGCGAGCGCAGCGCATCGGCGGTCCAGTGCACGCGATGGGCGGCCATGCGCTCGATGGCCGTGAACAGATGGCCCTCGGCCGCACCGGTCTCCTGCACCGTGAAGTTCTTGTCGATGTGCGCATGGGCATCGACCGTGGCGCTGAGCAATGTGCCGCGCGCCGGATGCGGGCTCGGCACGATGCTGGCGACCTGCGCGCCGGCCAGCGTGACGTCGAACACATTCGCATCGCCCGCCGTGAAGCCGCGCAGGCGCGGCGGGATGCGCACGGCTTCGAGCTTCATGGGCGCGGCGTGCGGGGCAGCGCGCGCATCCATGCCAGGCCGTCGGAGGTGCCGTTCGCGACCGCGCCGCGGCGCGGCCGGTATTCGCAGCCGATCCAGCCGTCCCAGCCGCATTGCGCCGAGACCTCGTCGATGACGTCAAAGAGATAGGGATGGTTCAGCTCGCCGAGATCGGGCTCGTGCCGCTCGGGCACGCCGGCGATCTGGAAGTGCGAGACGCGGCCGGTCGGCAGGTACTTGCGGATCTTCATCGCCACGTCGCCCTCGACGATCTGGCAGTGATAGAGGTCCATCTGCACCTTGAGGTTGGGCGCGCCGACCCGCTCGATGATCTCGTGCGCATGGTCCTGCCGGTTGAGAAAGAAGCGCGGGATGTCGCGCGTGTTGATCGGCTCGATCAGCACCTCGCGCCCTGCCTTGGCCGCTTCGGCCGCGGCCCAGCGCAGGTTCTCGATGTAGACCGGCTGCACTGTCTCGCGCTCGGTGCCCTGCGGAACCAGGCCGGCCATGAAGTGAATGCGCGGGCAGTCGAGCGCCGCGGCATAGTCCAACGCCTTGTGCACGCCCTCGCGGAATTCGGCCTCGCGCCCGGGCAGGCAGGCGAGGCCGCGATCATCGCGCTCCCAATCACCCGGCGGTCCGTTGAAGAGCACTTGCCGCAGGCCATTGGCCGCCAGGCGCGCAGCAAGCTCGCGCGGGTCGTGGGCATAGGGGAACAGGTATTCGACGGCATGGAAGCCATCCCTGGCGGCGGCCTCGAAGCGGTCGAGGAAATCCAGCTCCGCATAGAGCATCGACAGGTTGGCGGCGAAACGGGGCATGACGGCAATCTCTCTCTGACCAGCGAGCGCCGGCAAGACGGCGCAGTTCATCGACTCCGGGCGGGGCCCAGGGGGTCGGCCTGCCTGCCCGACCTCATCCCAGGACTTTAAAGGCTTTCGAGAAGAAGTCGTCGGCGCCGAAGTTTCCGGACTTGAGCGCAACGTGGAGATCCACGCCGCTCGCAGCCTCGGCGCGCGCGTGGCACCACGGCACGCCGGGATCGATCTGGGCGCCGATCTGCAGCTGCGCGATGCCGAGCGACTGCACGCAGGCGCCCGAGGTCTCGCCGCCCGCCACGATGAGCTGGCGCACGCCGCGCTCGACCAGTCCGCGCGCGATGGCGGCGATGGCGTGCTCCACCATCGCGCCGGCTTCTTCCACGCCGAGCCGGGCCTGCACCGTTTTCACCGCGACGGGATCGGCGGTCGAGTAGACCAGCACCGGCCCTCGGTCGAGCCGCGGCGCGGCCCACGCCAGCGCCTGCGCGACGACGTCGACGCCGGCCGCGATCTGCAGCGGATCGACCGCGAACGCCGCACCGCCCGCTGCAATGAAGTGCTGCACCTGCCGGTGGGTGGCGAGCGAGCAGCTGCCCGAGACCACCGCACGCTGCCCAGCCGCCGGCGGCAGCGTGCCCGCGGTGGACGAGGGCGCGAGTCCGAAGTTGGCAGCAAGGCCGATCGCCACGCCCGAGCCGGCCGTGACCAGCGGCATGTCGGCCAGCGCCGGGCCGAGCCGCAGCAGGTCGTCGTTGGAGACCGCATCGACGATCGCGATGCCCACGCCTTCGTTGCGCAAGTGCGCGATGCGCTCGCGCACCGCGGCGGCGCCCTGCGCCACGCTGCGGTGGTCGATCAGACCGACCTTGCGCCGCGTCTGCGCCTGCAGCACGCGCACGAGGTTGGGGTCGGTCATGGGCGTGAGCGGATGGTTCTGCATGCCGCTCTCGTCGAGCAGCACGTCACCGACGAACAGATAGCCCTTGAACACGGTGCGCTGGTTGTCCGGGAAGGCGGGCGCGGCAATGGTGAAGTCGCAGCCGAGCGCATCCATCAGTGCCTCGGCCACCGGGCCGATGTTGCCCCGGGCGGTGCTGTCGAAGGTGGAGCAGTACTTGAAGTAGATCTGCCGCGCGCCCTGTGCGCGAAGCCAGTGCAGCGCGGCCAGCGACTGCGCCACCGCATCGGCCGGCGCGATGGTGCGCGACTTGAGCGCGACCACCACCGCATCGACCTCGGCAGCCGGCGGCGCGGCCGGCACGCCGACGGTCTGCACCACGCGCATGCCGGCGCGCACGAGGTTGTTGGCGAGGTCGGTGGCGCCGGTGAAGTCGTCGGCGATGCAGCCGAGAAGAAGCTTCATGAAGAGGTCGAGGATTCTGTCGAGGACGCAGAGGACGACGGCAACGTGATGCCCGGGAAGATCTTGATCACCGCGCTGTCGTCCTCCTTCGCGAAGCCGGCGCTCGAGGCCTGCATGAACATCTGGTGCGCGGTGGAAGCGAGCGGCAGCGGAAACTTGCTCGCGCGCGCGGTGTCCAGCACGAGGCCGAGGTCCTTGACGAAGATGTCGACCGCCGACAGCGGCCTGTAGTCGCCCGCCAGCACATGGGCCATGCGGTTCTCGAACATCCAGCTGTTGCCCGCGCTGTGCGTGATGACTTCGTAGAGCGCGTGCGCATCGACGCCTTCGCGCAGGCCCAGCGCCATGGCCTCGGCCGCGGCCGCGATGTGCACGCCGGCCAGCAATTGGTTGATGATCTTCACCTTGCTGCCCGCGCCGGCGCGATCGCCCAGGCGATAGACCTTGCCGGCCATCGCATCGAGCACAGCATCGGCCTTGGCATAGGCCTCGGGCCGCGCCGCGCTCATGACGGTCATCTGGCCGCTCGCCGCCTTGGCCGCGCCGCCGGAGATCGGCGCATCGACATAGTGGATGCCGGCGGCGTTCAGGCGTTGCTCGAACGCGATCGATGCCTGCGGATCGACTGTCGAGCACATCACGAACACGCTGCCGGGTTTCATCGCGGCGGCCGCGCCGCCCTCGCCGAACAGCACGGCCTCGGTCTGCGCTGCATTGACCACGACCGAGACGACGACGTCGCAGTGGGCGGCCACCTGCGCCGGCGTGGCCCAGGCGACACCGCCCTGTTCGGCGAAGACGACGGCCGCGCCGGGGCGCGCGTCGCACACGTGCACCTCGTAGTCTTTGCCGCGCAAGGTCGAAGCGATGCCTGCGCCCATGGCACCAAGGCCGATGAGTCCTGCTCTTGCCATCTGGATTTCCTCGAGGAAGGGACGGGCATCATAGAAAAGCACCGTCCCGCCCGGCAAGAGGAGTTGCCCGCGGAGGGCGCGGCGCGCGCTCAGCCGGCCGCGAGCGCGTGGCGTGCCGCGTGCGCGATGCTCTGTGCATCGACGCCGAAGAAGCTGCGCAGCGCCGCGCGCGTGTCGCTGCGCCCGAACCCATCGGTGCCGAGCGTGAGGTAGCGCCGGCCTGCGGGCAGGAAGGCGCGCACGCTCTCGGGCACGGCGCGCACGTAGTCGGTCGCGGCGATGACCGGGCCGCTGGCCTGGCCCAGCTGCTGCGCGATGAAGGGCGTGCCCGCTGCGGCCTCGCCGCCCAAGGCGCGTTCCTCGCAGGCGCGGCCGTCGCGTGCGAGCTCGCTCCAGCTGGTGACGCTGAACACCTCGCAGGCGATGCCCTCCGCGGCCAGCGCCTCGGCGGCCTTGATGACCTCGGTGAGGATCGCGCCCGACCCGAGCAGCGTGACCCGGGGCGTCGCGCTGTCCGCCGGATAGCGGCCGAAGCGATGGCAGCCGCGCAGCACGTCGGCATGCGCCTCGGCCGGCAGGCTGGGCTGCGCGTAGTTCTCGTTCATCAGCGTGACGTAATAGAACACGTCCTTCTGCTCGACCATCATCTCGCGGATGCCGGCATCGACGATGACGGCCATCTCGCCGGCGAAGGCCGGGTCGTAGGCCTTGCAGTTCGGAATGGTCGCGGCCATGAGGTGGCTGGTGCCGTCCTGGTGCTGCAGCCCTTCGCCGCCGAGCGTGGTGCGGCCCGAGGTCGCGCCGAGCAGGAAGCCGCGCGCGCGCTGGTCGGCCGCGGCCCAGATCTGGTCACCCACGCGCTGGAAGCCGAACATCGAGTAGTAGATGTAGAAGGGCAGCATCGCGAGGCCGTGCACGCTGTAGCTGGTGGCCGCCGCGGTCCAGCTCGCGATGGCGCCGGCCTCGCTGATGCCTTCCTCGAGGATCTGGCCGTCGGTCGCTTCGCGGTAGCTCAGGATCGAGTCGATGTCTTCGGGCGCATAGCGCTGGCCCACGCTCGAGTAGATGCCGACCTGCTTGAACAGGTTGGCCATGCCGAAGGTGCGCGCCTCGTCGGCCACGATGGGCACCACGCGCGGGCCGAGCGCCTTGTCCTTGAGCAGCGCGCCGAGCATGCGCACGAAGGCCATGGTGGTGCTCATGTCCTTGCCCGCGGCCTCGATCGCGAACTTCGCATAGGCCGCGAGTTCGGGCTTGGGCACGATCTCGCACGCGGTCTCGCGCCGCGGCATCGAGCCGCCGAGCGCCGCGCGGTGCGCCTTCAGGTAGCGCATCTCGACGCTGTCCTCGGCCGGCTTGTAGAAAGACAGCGAGGTCGCCTGTTCGTCGGTCAGCGGCAGGTCGAAGCGGTTGCGGAATCCGATCAGGTCGGCGCTCTCGAACTTCTTGTGCGAATGGGTGGTCATGCGGCCCTGGCCGGCACCCATGCCGTAGCCCTTCTTGGTGTGGGCCAGGATGACGGTCGGCTGGCCGCGGTGCGCGGCGGCCGCGGCGTAGGCGGCGTGGATCTTCACGAGGTCGTGGCCGCCGCGCTTGAGACGGTCGATCTGCTCGTCGGTCATGCCTTGCGCGAGGCGCGCGAGTTCCTCGTTCTGGCCGAAGAAGGTGTCGCGGTTGTAGCGGCCGTCCTTGGCGGCGAAGGTCTGCATCTGGCCGTCGACGGTGTCGGCGAAGGCGCGCGCCAGGGCACCCTGCGCATCGCGCGCGAACAGGCCGTCCCAGTCGCTGCCCCACACGAGCTTGATCACGTTCCATCCCGCGCCCGCGAAGAGCTTCTCGAGCTCGTCGATGATGCGGCCGTTGCCGCGCACCGGGCCGTCGAGGCGCTGCAGGTTGCAGTTGACGACCCACACGAGGTTGTCGAGCCTCTCGCGCGCGGCGAGCGTCAAGGCGCTCATCGATTCGGGCTCGTCCATCTCGCCGTCGCCGAACACGCCCCACACTTTTCGGCCTTCGCCATCGAGCAGTTGCCGGTGCGTGAGGTAGCGCATGAAGCGCGCGTGGTAGATCGAGCTGATCGGACCGATGCCCATCGAGCCGGTCGGGAACTGCCAGAAGTCGGGCATCAGGTAGGGATGCGGATAGCTGGAGAGGCCGCGCGCGCCCTCGCCCTGCGTGAAGGCGGGCGCGCTGAGTTCCTGGCGGTAGTGCAGCAGATCGTCCTCGCTGAGCCGCCCTTCGAGGAAGGCGCGCGCATACACGCCCGGCGCGCTGTGCGGCTGGAAGAACACGAGGTCGCCGCGGTGACTCTCGCTTCGTGCGTGAAAGAAGTGATTGAAGCCGGCCTCGAAGAGGTCCGCCGCGCTGGCGTAGCTGGCGATGTGGCCGCCCAGCTCGCCGTACGAATGGTTGGCACGCACCACCATCGCAAGCGCATTCCAGCGCATCAGCGAAGCCAGGCGCTCCTCGATCGCGAGGTCGCCCGGGAAGGCAGGCTGCGCCTCGACCGCGATGGTGTTGACATAGGGCGTGGACAGCTCGGGCTGCCAGCCGATGCGCCGGGCGCGGGCCAGCTGCGCGAGCTCGTCGAGCATCCGGCGCGCGCGCTGCGGGCCTTGCGCCTCGGCCAGCGCGACGAAAGCATCGCGCCACTCGGCGGTTTCTTGCGGATCGGAGTCGTGCGGTGGCATCTCGAGCAGGGCGCGCAGTTGGTCGGAGGAGATCGGGGCGTTCATTCCCGCAATTTAAGCCGCGGCCGATGGAATGAGCTGCTGTTCACCCGGCATCATGCACCTTTGCGCAGCATAAAATTCCGCAGAGTGAAGGTACCCAAGCATCCCATGCAGCTCGACGCGATCGACATCCGCATTCTGGATGAACTGCAGCGCGACGGCGCGCTCTCCAACGTCGCGCTCGCGCGCCGCGTCCACCTCTCGCCCTCGCCGTGTCTGGCGCGCGTGAAGGCGCTCGAGACCGCGGGCGTGATCCAGCGCTACGTGGCGCTCGCGAGCGCGGCCGCGCTCGGGCTCGGGCTCAACGTGTTCATCTCGATCAGCCTGAAGACCCAGAGCAAGCAGTCGCTGGCCGAGTTCGAGCAGCGCATCGCGGAGCACGACGAGGTGATGGAGTGCTACCTCATGACCGGCGACAGCGACTACCTGATCCGCGTCGCCGTCGCCGACATCGCGGCGCTTGAGAAATTCATCCTCGAGCAGCTCACCCCGATTGCCGGCATCGAGAAGATCCGCTCCAGCTTCGCGCTCAAGCAGGTGCGCTACAAGACCGCGCTGCCCTTGCCGGCCACGCCATCCTGAAGCCGCAGGTCAGGCCTTCTTCGACAGGCGCGGCTGCATCGGATCGGCCGTGAGGTAGCCGACCGCGGCGCCGAAGCGGTCCTTGTAGTTCGCGCGCACCAGCGGATCGAGCGTGGGCTGCACCTTCGCGTGGAGGGCGCTCCAGTCGCCCGCGTGCTGGAAGTTGCTCATGATGTAGGTCCAGCCGTTGAGCTCGTCGACCGCATGCAGGCCGGTCGACTCGCCGCCGGCGGGGACCGACAGCAGGCGCGAGAGCTTCTTCGTGTCGATGTTGTAGGCCCAGAGGAAGTTGTTGATGTGGCTGCCGCTGTCCTCGCCGATGAACAGCGTGCGCATCTTCTCGGAGAACTTGAGGTTGTCCGGGTTGCCGATCCTGTCGGGGTTGGAGGTGTTGCCGAGCGCGTCGGCCGTGATGTCCTCGCCGACGATCAGCGCGCGCGTCTGCGTCGGGACCCAGTCGCTGTCGATCGCCGCGCCATCGCTGTCCTTCTGGCCGCCGGCCAGGTCGTGCGCCATCACGCCGCCCGCCGAAAGCTTCTTGGCCAGCGCCACGTTGGTATCGACCGTCCAGCCCTTGCCGTTCTTGACCATCGAGTCCTGGATGTTCTGCAGCGCCGAGTAGGCGACCTTGTCCTTGATGTTGACCGTCGTGCCCCCCATCTTGGTGAAGGCCATGCTGGCGCCTTTCAGGTTGGCGTAGCGGTGCGTCTCCAGGAAGGCGGCGGCCTTCTCCATGCCGGGCTTGAGCTTGATCCAGTTGGCCTTGCCGTCCATGAAGACCAGCGTGTAGCTGCCGTCGACCGGCGTGACCGGGGCCAGCGGAATGACGTCGTTCTTGCTGGCATCCTGCACCGCGAACACCGAGTCCACGATGTCGGCGGCCGTGAGCGAGTCGGCCAGGGCCTCGACTTCGGCGCTGGTGGCGTGGCCGAGCTTGATCCACGAGAGCTTGGTGGCCGCGGCCGCCGGGTCGATCGAGTAGCCGGCGTCGTAGCGCGCGACGTACAGCGTGCCGGCCGACAGGTCCATCGCCTTGTCGGCGACGAACATGAAGAAGCCGCCGTTGGTGAAGTCGTCGCCCATGATCGTGGTGCGCATGTCCGGCATGACCTGGATCAGCTCGTGCGAGATGCGGCCGAGGCAATAGTGCTTCTTGACGCTGCCGGTGCCATCGGGGTTCACGGTGACCTCGGGCAGATGGCCGTAGTGGTAGGGGTTGGCCTTCGTCGGGTCGCCGAACACGTTCGTGCTGTAGGCCTTGAACTGGGCGTTGGCGGCGATGGTGGTCGCGTCGGGCTCGTACTCTTCGCTCGACAGGTGCGTGCCCCACGGCGACAGGCTGGCGCCGCAGGTGATCCACAGGCCGTGTGCGCCCGACATGTCGACGTTGTGGTACTTCACGAGGCTGAGCTTGCCGGTGGCCGGGTCCTGGTCGAGCGTGAGCACGGCGATCGGCGAGGGCAGCACGCCGTAGGTGCTGGCGCCGCTCTGGTCGCGCGTCGTGTATTCGAACTGGACCACCGCGAACACGGTGTTGCCCTTGACGCCCGGGACCTTGGCGTCGGGCAGCACGAGCAGCGAGGTGCCGTCCGGCGCATCGGAAAAGAACTGCCGCTCCTTGCCCGCCACCGAGCGGTCGATGATCGGCTGGTTCTGGATGTCGTAGTAGCCGCCGCTCAGGATCGTGCCGCCCTTGCCGTCGGCACGGCATCGCCGGTGATGAAGAAGGGCTGGTAGGCGAGCCTGAATTCCTGCGCGCTGCCGTCGTCGAAGGCGATCTTCAGCGTCGACCCCACGGTCGTGGTGGCTATCGCCTCGGGCTTGCTCAGCGACGGCGCCGCCATGCCGGTGAATTCGGCCGAGACGTAGCCGGGAGCCGGCGCGGGCGCCGGAACAGGTGCCGGCGCAATGGGCGGAAAGCCGGCGCTGCCGCCGCCACCACCGCCACAGGCGGTCAGGAAGGCGATGCCGCCCAGCGGGAGCATGGGTGCGGCGCTCAGGAGCTTCAGCGCCTGGCGGCGGGAGGCGTGGGGGGCTTTGGAATCGGGCATGGGGATTTTCAGGTCGGGGAAGGAAGAGAGGGTTTCGACCAAAAGTCAGCTTCTGGTCAGGAAGCCAAACTTAGAGGCCCTCCGTGACGCCGGCGTGGAATGTCGATGACAGCGGCGTGACTTCGCGCTCTCGATGCCCGACCCGAACGGACCGGGCCTAAAAAGGCACGACCATCTGGGCGGCCGAGAACGCCAAGGCGCCCCGCCTGCGGGCGCTGCCTAGCGCGCGCCCGGGTCGAGAAACAGCAGGAAGGAAAGAAAAGAAGGCGCGGCTACTTCGGCCACAGGGCCCAGAGACGCAAGGGCTGGTTCATCCGCGCCGCGAGCCGCCCGGCCTCGGCACCGGTGCCGGCAAAGTAGTCGGCCCGTACCGCACCGACGATCGCGGTGCCCGTGTCCTGCGCCACCACCAGCTTCGCCAAGGGCACGGCCGGCCCGGGCGAGGCGAGCCAGACCGGCGTGCCGTAGGGAATGCTGTCGCGGTCGACCGCGATCGAGCGGCCCGGCGTGAGCGGCACGCCCTGTGCGCCCACCGGCCCGGACGACGCATCGACCTCGTTCAGCGCCTCCTCGCGAAAGAACACATAGCGCGGATTGCTCCACAGCAGCTGCGACAGGCGCTGCGGGTTCTGCGCGACCCATTGCTTGGTGTCGTCGGGCCACAGGCTGACCTTGCCCGCGCCCTGGCTCGTGAGCCACTGCTGCACGCTGCGGTAGGGCTGCTCGTTGGTGGCGGCGAAAGCCACGCGCACCGTGTGCTGCGAGCCATCGACCTCGGTGATGCGCAGCCGCCCCGAGCCCTGGATGTGCAGCATCAGCACATCGATGGGATCGGCCAGCCACGCGATTTCGCGACCGCGCAGCGCTGCCTGCGCCTCGGGCAGCGTGTCGATCTCCTGCCGCGTGTACCAGGGCCGGCGCGCGACCAGGCCGGCCGGCGCCTGGTAGAGCGGCACGTTGTACTTGGCAGTCTGGCGCCGCGAAGCCTCGAACAGCGGCTCGTAGTAGCTGGTGAGCTTGCCTTCGCTCTGGCCGCCGAGCGATTCGATGCGGTAGGGCTGCAGCTTCTGCATCATCCAGTCGCGCTGCTCGTCGGCGCCGGCCAGCGCGAGCTGCCGCACGTCGCGGCACAGCGGCGCGAAGGCGGCGTTCGGACGTCCGCAGTTGGCGACCATCGCGACCCAGCCTTCGTACAGCGCGTCATCGTTGAAGCCGGGCAGCTCGGACCAGGGAACCGGCACCCAGCGGCTCTTGGGATGTGCGAGCGAGCCGGTGAGCGGCCCCAGTTCGCGCGGCGGGCTGACGCCGGGTGCCGGCTCCGGAAAGGGCGCGGGCGGCCGCGTGCTGAAGGAACAGCCGGCCAGCATTGCTACGATCGCGAGCCCAACCAGCCACTGGAGTCCATTTTTCATGGGTCTGATTTTGCTTGAGGCGCTTGCAGCCGGCGTCGTGTTCATTCTCATCGTGTGGTGGACCATGTTCTCGGGCCGCAAGCGCGGTGAACTGCACGACGACGATGACGACGCACCACCATCACCACCGCCGCGCGACTGAGCGCGATCCACATGGCGTTACATGCGGAAACCACCGTCCGCCGCGATCGCTGCCAATTCACTCGCAATAATCATTGCGACCCAGAATCCAAACCATCGAAAGGGACCGAGATGAAAAAATTCGTACTCGCCACGACCGCCGCGGCACTCGTGCTGTCGGGCTGCGCCGGCATGAGCGACACGCAGCGCAACACCGGCATCGGCGCCGGCGCCGGTGCGCTCGCGGGCGCAGCCATCGGATCCGCGACCGGCGGCAATCGCGGCGCGATCGGCACCGGCGCGGTGGTGGGCGCGCTGGCCGGCGCGGCCGGCGGCTACCTGTGGTCGCAGCGCATGGAAGCGCAGAAGCGCCAGATGGAAGCGGCCACGCAGGGCACCGGCGTGACGGTGACGCAGACCGCCAACAACGAGCTCAAGCTGGCGATCCCGAGCGATGTCTCGTTCGACGTCGGCCGCGCCGCGATCAAGCCCAACTTCGCGCCGGTGCTCGACCAGTTCGCGAGCGGCCTGCGCGGCAATCCGAACGCCGAGGTGCGCATCATCGGCCACACCGACAGCACCGGCACCGACGCGATCAACAACCCGCTGTCGGTCGAGCGCGCTGCCAGCACGCGCGACTACCTGGTTGCACGCGGCGTGCCGGCCACCACGTTCCGCATCGAGGGTCGCGGCTCGCGCGAGCCGATCGCCGACAACGGCACCGATGCCGGCCGCGCCCAGAACCGCCGCGTCGAGATCTACGTCGGCGAACGCCCTCAGGGCTGAAGGCCGCGGAGTACGTTCGCGAGTTCCACCGCCGACTTGACTTCCATCTTCTCGAACACGCGCGCGCGGTGGACTTCCACCGTGCGCACGCTGATCGAGAGCTGATCGGCGATCAGCTTGTTGGGCAGGCCCTCGACCACCAGCCGCATCACGTCGCGCTCGCGGTCGGTCAGCTCTTCGACGCGGTGCATCAGCCGGCGCCGGGCGCGTTGCGCCTCGACGGCGCGCAGCGAGGTGCCGAGCGCACCTTCGATGCGATCGACCAATGCGTTGTCCGAGAACGGCTTCTCGCAGAAATCGAAGGCGCCGCGCTTGACCGCATCGACGGCGGTCGGCACGTCGGCATGCCCCGTCAGGAAGATCACCGGCATGATGTCCAGCAGCCCGCGCTCCGCGAGCCGGTCGAACAGCACGAGCCCGCTGGTCCCCGGCATGCGCACGTCCAGCAGCAGGCAGTGCGGCTGATCGGACAGCGGCTCGCCGGCCAGGCGCGCTTCGAATTCCTCCGCGCTCGCGAAATGCTCGCTGGACAGCCGGCGCGAGCGCAGCAGCCAGGCCAGCGCCTCGCGCACGCTGGCGTCGTCGTCGACGATGAAGATCAGGGCATCGATCAGAGGTTGCATGAAGTGATGTACGTGGATTCGGCCGGGTGCGCGCTCATGCTATCGGCAAGGTAAAGCGAAAAACGGTGCCGCGCGGGCGATTCGGCTCGAACATCAGCGCGCCGCCGTGCTGCTCGACCACGGTGCGGCACAGGCTCAAGCCCAGGCCCATGCCATCGGAGCGCGTGGTGAAGAACGGGGTGAAAAGGCGCGCCGCCACCTCGTCGCTGATGCCGCTGCCGAGATCGGCCACCGAGAACTCGAGCCAGCGGCGCGCATCGGGTGCCGCGGCCGCGGTGCCGATGGCGCGCGCGCGCGCCACGCGCAGCCGCAGCACGCGGTCGACGAGTTCGGGCATGTCCATCGCCTGCATCGCGTTGCGCGCCAGGTTCAGCAGCACCTGCTCGACCAGCGTGCGGTCGCACACCACCCGCGGCAACCCATCGTCGAGCACGACCTCGATGGCGACCCCCAGCTTGCGCGCCTGCAGGCCGACCAGCGGCAGCACCGCATCGAGCAGCACCTGCGGCGCGACCGCCTCACGCGTGCGGTCGCGCCGGCGCACGAAGTCGTGCACGCTGCGGATCACCTGGCCGGCACGGTCGGCCTGCTCGGCGATGCGGCGCACCGCCATCGCCACCTCGTCGTGGCCGCTGCCTTCCAGCAGGTTGAGCGAGCCGCTCGCATAGCTGGCGATGGCGGCCAGCGGCTGCGTGAGTTCGTGGCTCAGCAGCGAGGCCATCTCGCCGACGGTGGCCAGGCGCGCGCTGGCCTGTAGCCGCTCCTGGCTGGCGCGCGAGAGCTCCTCGATGCGGCGCTGTTCGCTGATGTCGATGAAGGCGCTCATCCAGCCGGTCTGCGCGCGCTGCGCGTTGCGCAGTGGTGCCTCGAAGATCAGCACCGGGAAACGGCTGCCGTCCTTGCGCATGAAGACCGATTCGAAGCCTTCGCGCGGCGGCACGCCGCCGGCCAGCCGCATCGCCTGGCGCTGCTGGTATTCGTGCGCCAGCTCGGTGGGCCAGTAGGGTGCCTCGCCGCCGCTTCGCATCAGTTCGTCGACGCTGAAGCCGACCATCTCGCAGAAGGCCGGATTGACGTAGGTGATGCGCCCCATCAGGTCGCGCGCGCGCAGGCCGGTGATGACCGAGTCTTCCATCGCTTTGCGGAACGCGAGCGCATCGGCCAGGTGGCCTTCGGCGCGCAGGCGCATGCGCGTGTCGCGTGCGAGCAGCACCAACACCGACACCAGCGCGATCGAGATGGCCGTCACCAGCGCGGTCAGCAGGTTCGGGAACAGATCGGGCGCGGCGCGCCAGCCGTCGACGCGCAGCATCAGGGTGGCGCCGGGCAGGTCGACCAGCTGCTGCGAGGTGAACACGCGCGTGCCGACGCGACGCGGCACGCCGATGGCCACCAGCCGGGTGCCGTCGGCCTCGGTGAACGCGACTTCCTGCCCGCGGCTGAGCGTCGGCGCGACCAGTTCGACCAGCAGGTCGCGCAGCGAGTAGGTGGCCACCAGGTAGCCGCCGGCGTCGATCGGCAGGCACAGCTCCATCACCTCGAGGCCATTGCCCTGCGCGAGCGAGACGTAGTGGCTCGGCGAATAGGCCAGCGAACCGAGCTTGCGTGCGGCGGTGCAGGCGAGTGCGATGTCGGACTGGTCCGCCCCGCGGCTCGGCGGGTCGAACATGCTGCGGCGATAGGGCGTGTCGGCCGCGCCGACCGGCGCCAGCGCCGCATCGCGCCACTCGATGCGCAGCCATTCGCGATGCTCGCGCAGCAGGGCCGCCGCCTGGTCCAGCCAATGCTCGCGGCTGGGTGCGCCGGCCTGGGTGGCGCGCAGGTTCTGCGCATTGCGCTGCAGTCCGCTGCGCAGGTCCGCCACCGCGTCGGCCGTGTCGCGGTCGAGCGTCGCCTGGACCTGGCTGACTTCATGGCGGCCGGCCAGCCACACGACGGTGACCAGCAGCGCGAACACGAGCACGGCCAGCAGCGCCCACAGGAACCATCGCTGCCACAGCGACCGCAGGCCCGAGAAGGCGAGGCCGAGCGTGCGGGCGGCGGCGGGCAGCGCGAGCGAGGACACGGCGTCAGAGCACCCGGTGCGAGAGCACAGGCAGTTGCACGCGCGCGCTGTCCACGCGCCCGGCGTCGATATCGAACAGGACCACGCCCTCGCCGCTGGCCTGCTGAGCCGTCACCATGCCCCACGGATCGACCACCATCGACTGGCCCCAGGTCCGGCGGCCGTTCTCGTGCGTCCCGCCCTGCGCGGGCGCGACCACCCAGGCGAGGTTCTCGATCGCGCGGGCGCGCAGCAGCACCTCCCAGTGCGCGGCGCCGGTGGTGTGGGTGAACGCGCTGGGCACCAGCAGCAGATCGGCCCCCTGGCGCGCGAGCTCGCGGTAGAGCTCCGGAAAACGCAGGTCGTAGCACACGCTCAGGCCCACCCGCCAGCCGTGGCCGTCGCGCGAAGGCAGCTCGAAGGTCACGGGCTGGGTGCCGGGCGCGATCACGCGGCGCTCGTCGTAGCGCTCGCGGCCGTTGTCGAAGAAGAACAGATGGATCTTGTCGTAGCGCGCCACGCAGCTGCCGTCCGGCGCATAGGCCAGCGAGCTGTTGAAGACATGGTTGCGGTCGCTGGATTCCAGCGGCAGCGTGCCGCCGACGATCCACAGGCCGAACTCGCGCGCGGCATCCGCCAGGAAGCCCTGCACGGTGCCGGCGCCGGCGGTCTCGCGCAGGTCGAGCTTGTCGGTGTCGCGCGCACCCATCATGCAGAAATACTCGGGCAGCACGGCGAGTTCGGCGCCGGCGGCAGCGGCCTCGCCGAGCAGGCCGTGCGCACGGGCCAGGTTGGCCTCGCGGGCGATGGCGGACACCATCTGAATCGCTGCGACTTTCATGGCTCGTGTCTCCGTTCGTGGTTCTTCTATCGGGCGGGCGGCGCGCTCAGGGCTTCGGGCAGCAGGCGGCGCGGCACCTTCGTGATTTTGGGGTCGGTCCAGGTGCCGTCGATATGGAATTCCTGCGTCGTCGCCGCGATCAGCGGCTTGCTCAGCACCATCTGCGCGAGGAAGGTGCCCAGACCGATGGCGGGATTGATCGCGGTCGCCACCAGCGCCGCGGTGCCGGCATTGATCTCGGGCACCACGACCACGCGCAGCTCCTGTGTCTCGTGCGCGATGTCGGCCGAGCCGTCCATCAGCACGGCGGCATTGACGCCCTTCATCTGCAGGTTGTTGGTGGTGGCGACGCCGCGCGCGACCTTGGCATCGCCGCGCAGGAAATCGAAGGCGAAGCCCTGGCTGAAGATGTCGCGGAAGTCGAGCGTCAAGCGGCGCGGCAAGGCCTGCAGGCTGAGCACGCCGAGCAGCTTGGCGATGCCGGGCTCGGCCTTGAGGAACTGGCCGGACTCGACGTTGACCTGCAACTGCCCGCCCAGGCTCGGATAGTCGAGCGAGAAGGGCGAGCCGACCCATTGCAGCTGGCCGTCGAGCCGGCCGCGGCCGCGCCGCACCACGTCCTTCATGCCGAAGCGGTTGAGCAGCGCACCGGCATCGCTGATCTCGAGCTTGAAGTCCATGGTGGTGCGGCGCGGCTCGATGTGGCCGCCGACAGGCGCCGCGCCCGGTGGCGCCACCCAGCTGCCCTGTGCGGAGAAGGTGGCATCGGGCGTGGTGAAGGCCAGCTTGTTGAGCCGCCATTCGCGGTCTGCGCCGCCGCGGTTGACGGCGTCGATCTCGGCGCGGCCGAGGCGCCGGCCGAGCAGTTCGAAATCGTCGACCACGATGTCGAGGGCGGGCAGCGTGCTGGGCTGCTCGTCGAGCAGCGACTCGACCGCGGTGGCCTCGCTCGGCGCGATCTTGAGCCGCGCGAGCCGGGCGTAGAGGCGTCCGGCCTGCGCCGGGCGGTATTCCGCATAGCCGCTGAGTTCGGTGGCATCGATGTTGCCGCGCCAGAGCGCGCCGTCGCGCGTGGCGCCGAGCACCACGTCGTGCAGCGTGCGTCCGCCGACCACGAGTTCCCGCGCGCGCACGGCGAGCGTGTTCGGCACGTAGGACGAGGCATCGTCGGCCGCGCCCGTGTTCTCGGCCGCCTCGGGCGCCTTGCCGGTGGCCTCGCCGAAGAGCGCCTGCCACGCCGGCACGTCGAGCCGCGCGAGCTGGATGTTGGCGGCCACGCCGCGCTCCGGCAGGGCGGCGGATTCGTCGGACGCGAGGCCGACGGCGATGCTGCCGCGCAGCACGCGAGCCTGGCTGCCCGAGATGTCGCGCACATAGGAGGCCGATCCGACGCGGCCGAGTTCGACGCTGATCTGGTCGCGCACCGGCGCCGAAGCGCCAGCGGCGCGGGCGTCGCGCTGCACGATCTTCTTCTCGATGCGAAGTGACATCTGCTCGTCGGCCGCCTTGACCAGCGGCGCGGGCAATTGCAGCGACAGCCCCTGCAGGTTGCTGGTCAGCGAGAACTCGGAGGCGCCGTCGCGCGCCGAGAAAGCCGCAGCGTAGGCCGTGCTGCCGCCGGCATGCTTGGCCAGACGTGCCAGCCAGTCGACCTCGCCGGCCGCGCGCAGGCCCTCAGCACTCGCGGTGCCTTGCGCGCGCAGGTTCAGTTCCTGGGTGGCGCCGTAGCGGCCGCCGCCATCCACGCGCACCGCGCCGCCCACGGCCCGGGCCCGCACGTCCGCCAGCGAGAAGCCGCTCTCGGTGAAGTTCAGCGTGCCGCGCACCTGGCTGAAGGCCGGCGCCTCGGGCACCAGCTGGAGATCGTTGTCGGCCAGGGTGATGCTGGCCTGGACCTTCGGCTTGTCGAGGCTGGCGAGCGGCAGTTCGAGATGCAGCCGGTAGTCGGCGCTGCCGGTGGCGCGGGCGCGCGCCAGCGCGGCGCCGGTCTCGCCGGCCAGCGGCGTGCCCACGCGCAGCAGCTCGGCGAGCGGGCCCTTGGCCTGCGCATCGAGGCGCAGCAAGGGCGCGCGGTGCGACATGTCGGCGATCTGCGCGTCGGCCTTGGCGACCTCGATGCCGGGCGCGCCGGCGATGCGTCCGTGCGCATTGCGCACCTGCATGCCGGCGCGTTCGAAGACCAGCTCGCCGGCGAGGCCGTTGAGCGCGGGCCAGGACTTGGCCGAGCCCGGCGCCGGTGGCACGTAGGCATAGGTCACGTCCGCCACGCGCGCGGCGATGCGGAACTCGCCTTGCCGCGGATCCATGAAGGGCATGTCGTGCAGGTCGCCCTTGACCTTGAAGTCGACGCTGCTGGCCGTGCCCTTGACGACCGCGTCGCGCACGTAGTCGCGCGTGTGCTTCGGGATGTGCAGCGGCAAGTAGCGGAACACGCGGGTGCCGTCGGCGCGTGTCAGCTTGCCCTGCAGGTCGAGCACGCCGGGAAAGCGCGAGCCGCCGCGCGACTGCGCCGGATCGCTGGTGCGCCAAGTGGCCTGGGCCTCGCCCTCGGCATCGGCATTGGCGAAGCGCAGGCCGGCAACCTGGAGTTGCGCGTTGCCGCGATCGAACTTCCACTGCAGCTGGGTGGAGAGCTGGTCGACCGGGACCATCGGCTCCTCGAACACGCCGGGCAGGTCGAGCGCACCGTTGGCGATCGAGACCGTGGCGCTGCCGCCGGCCTGGGTGGCGTCGAATTCGATCGTCGCGCCGCGCACACCGGGCGTGCCGGCCTGCGGTGAGGCGTCCGCCGTCGCCGACGCGGCGCTGGCCGCCGGCACTGCGGGCGTCGCGGCCGCGGCAGGCTGGGACGCGATGCTGAACGCGCTCATCCGGCCGCGCGCCTGGTACTTGTCGGGCGCGCCGAGCGAGCCCTGCCAGCTGGCGTCGATGCGCTCGACCAGTCCGCGCGGGCCGTAGTCCTCGATCAGCTTGCGCGTGGCTTCGCCGAGCGGCAGCCGGTCGGCGATCATGGCCAGCGCCGCGAGGTCGAGCCGGTCGGCGCGCAGCGCGCCGCGTTCCGCGGCATGGCCCTTCGCGGGCGTGTGCTGGAACCAGAGATTGCCGCCGGGCCAGCGCATGCCGTCGGCGGTGTCGAACTGCAGGTCGGTGGTGGAGAACTCGAGCGTGTCGTCGGTCAGCCGGCCCGCAAGACGGCCGCTGACGTCGCGCAGCACCAGCGGCTGCAGACCCTTGCCGAGCGAGGTGTCGATGCGCGCCAGCGCCAGGTCGACGGCGCCGCCCGCGATCTCGCCGTCGCGGATGTCGGCCCACAGGCGCACCGCGCCCTCGCCTTCGTGGATCCGCGCATCGAGATCGACGTAACTGCCGAGACGCGTGACATTGAAATGCGGAAGCTCCGCGTAGGCTTCGCCGCTCCAGCTCTGCCAATTGCCGCTGCGCATGGACAGCAGGGGCTGGCGGAACTGGCCGCGAAAGGTGAAGCGATCGCCCCAGCCGGCGGGCGGCGTGGCGTCGAGCCGCAACGCATGACGCCGGCTGCCGTTGCGGGCGATGAACTGCACGTCGGTCAGCAGGATCGGATCGGCGCCGCGCCGTTCGTCGGTCCAGCGCACGATGCCGCCCCGGATGACGAACTCGCGCTGTGCGAAGAACCAGTCGGCGGCGTCGCCGTTGCCGCTGTTCGTCTCGGTCGACATGTCCAGCCCCGCCACGTGGAGCCGGCCTGCGGCGTCGCGGCGCACGTCCAGCTGCGGCTGCTCGATGTAGAGCTGCTCGAAATTCAGCCGCCACAGAGAGCGCGGCGACACGCTCGCGACCACCCGCGCGAGGCGCAGCGCATCGCGGTGCTGCGCATCCTGCAATACCACGTCGCGCAACTCGAAGGAAGGAAACAGGCCGCTCGAACTGGCGCTGATCGACCCGATGCGCACGGGTACCCCGATGGCCCGGCTGGCTTGCGCCTCCAGCGCACCACGGTAATCGCCGATTCGCGGCACAATCCAGCTGTGTAGGACAACGACTGACAGCGCAAGCAGCAGCCATGCACCGATCAGCAAACCCAGAAGCCAGCGCGCCGTGACAGCGGTGATCTTGAGCAGACGTGAAGGGGAAGACGTCGTGTCGTTCATTGAGGATCGCGCTGTGCCAGGAATTATGACCGCCAGTTCCAAGCCCGGTTCCACCGAAACCGACGCCACCGCGCGTCGGCCGAATTCACCGACGCTGTCCGACTACTCGCGCTTCGTGCAGCGGTTGCGGCGCCGCTATGCCGGCGAGCTCGCGCTGCTGCCGCCGGGCGAGCCGGTGCACGCGCACATGGCCGCGGCCTTCGATGCCTTGCGAGAGCGCGGCGACAGCACCGCCGATGCGCTGCGCACCGTGCGGCAGCTGGTGATGGAGCGGCTCGTCACGCTGGACTGCGACGCGCAGGCGCCACTCGCGGTGGTCACCGCCGCGGTCACGCAACTGGCCGAGTTCGCACTGGACGTCGCCTGCCGCGAGGCCTGCGCCGAACTCGACGCGGTGCATGGCGCGCCCCTCGGCCCCGAGGGGCGGCGGGCGCAGCTCTGGGTCGTGGGCATGGGCAAGCTCGGCGCGCGCGAGCTCAACGTGTCGAGCGACATCGACCTGATCTATCTCTACGACCACGACGGCGAAACCGCGGGCAATGCAGAAGGCCGCGCGCGGCTGTCGAACCAGGAGTACTTCGCGCGCGCGGTCAAGCGCATCTACGCGCTGGTCGGCGACATCACCGAGCATGGCTTCGTGTTCCGCGTCGACCTCGCGCTGCGACCCAACGGCAACTCCGGCCCCAGCGTGGTGTCGCTCGACGCGCTCGAGGAATATTTCCAGGTACAGGGCCGCGAATGGGAGCGCTTCGCCTGGATGAAGAGCCGCGTGGTCGCGCCGCGTTCGGTGGTGGTGGACGGTTCGGCCCAGGCGCTGCGCGGCGTGGTGCTGCCCTTCGTATTCCGCCGCTACCTCGATTACAGCGTGTTCGATGCCTTGCGCACGCTGCACCGGCAGATCCGCGAACAGGCCGCGCGCCGCAGCGCCGGCCGGCCCGAACGGGCGAACGACGTCAAGCTCTCGCGCGGCGGCATTCGCGAGATCGAGTTCACGGTTCAGCTGCTGCAGGTGGTGCGCGGCGGCCAGTTCCCCGAACTGCGCACACGGCCCACGCTCGATGCGCTGCAGCGCGTGGCGCGCGCCAACCTGATGCCGCAGGAAACCGCCGATGCGCTCGCCGCGGCCTACGAGTTCCTGCGCCGGGTCGAGCACCGAATCCAGTACCTCGACGACCAGCAGACGCATGCGCTGCCGGTGAACGACGACGATCTGCGCTGGATCGCGCAATCGATGGGCTATGCCGACTGCGGCCCCTTCCTCGCGCAGCTCGACACGCACCGCGAGTTCGTCGCCCAGGAATTCGACAAGCTGCTGGGCGAGAAGAAGCCCTGCACGCGCTGCAACGGCGGCAATTCGACCACGACGCCGGCCGACCTGACCGACCTGATCGAGCAGCTGCCGCCGGCCTTCGCCGAACGCATCCAGGCCTGGCGCGACAACCCGCGCGTGCTGGCGCTGCGCGACGACACGCGCGCGCGCCTGCGTCAGCTGATCCAGCGCACCGCGCAATGGCTGCGCGAGCCCGACAGCGAGGCCGCGGGACACATCAGCCACCATGTGGACGCGGCGCTGCGCTGGGCCGACTGGATCGAGCCGCTGATGCGGCGCGAGAGCTACATCGCGCTGCTGGTGGAGCGGCCCGCGGTGCAGGAGCGGCTGTTGCGCCTGCTGGGCTCCGCCAGGTGGCCGGCGCGCTACCTGATGCAGCATCCCGGCGTGATCGACGAACTCGCCAGCGACGAGATGCTGGCCGGGCGCTTCGTGGCCGCCGAATTCGAGCGCGAGCTGGAAGACCGCCACCAGGCGCTGACCCGGACCGGCGAGGCCGACGAGGAGCGCCTGCTCAACCTGCTGCGCCATGCGCACCATGCGGAGCTGTTCCGTACGCTGGCGCGCGACGTCGATGGCCGCATCACCGTCGAGCAGGTGGCCGACGATCTGAGCGCGCTGGCCGACACGGTGCTGCGCACCACCGCGCGCTGGTGCTGGCCGCATGTGCGCAACCCGCACCGCGCGACGCCGCAGTTCGCGATCATCGGCTACGGCAAGCTGGGCGGCAAGGAACTCGGCTACGGCAGCGACCTCGACATCGTGTTCGTCTACGACGACGACGACGAGCGCGCCAGCGAGGTCTACCCGGCCTATGTGCGCAAGCTGATCAACTGGCTCACGGTGCAGACCCGCGAGGGCGACCTGTTCGAGATCGACACCGCGCTGCGCCCCAACGGCAACTCGGGCCTCTTGACGACGAGCTTCGAGGCCTACGAGAAATACCAGCTGGGCCGCGGCAGCAACACCGCATGGACCTGGGAGCATCAGGCCATGACGCGCGCGCGCTGCATTCCCATGACCGCCGCGCAGGACGGCGAGGACGGCATGGCCTTCGGCGCGCGTTTCGACCGCGTGCGCGAGGCCGTCATCACCGCACCGCGCGACCGCGAGGCGCTCAAGGCCGAGATCGTCGCGATGCGCGACAAGGTGCGCGCGGGGCGGCCGGTCAAGGCCGATCGCTTCGACGTCAAGCACAGCGCGGGCGGCATGGTCGATGCGGAATTCGCGGTGCAGTTCCTCGTGCTGTCCGCCGCGCGCGAGCATCCCGAACTGGTGCCCAACCTCGGCAACATCGCGCTCTTGCTGCGCGCCGAGAACGCCGGGCTGCTGCCCGAAGGCATCGGCCGCAACGCGGCCGCCGCCTACCGCGAACTGCGGCGCGTGCAGCACCGGGCGCGGCTCAACGAAGAGCCGACGCAGGTGCCGATGGACTCGCTCGCGACCGAACGCGGGGCCATGCTGGCCTTGTGGAAGGTGGTGTTTGGCTAAGGGCTTGCGGCGACCCTCCGCGGGGGCGTGGATCGCCGCCGCCACGCTCGCGTTGCTCGCAGGCTGCGCGAGCGGGCCGCGCGGCGGCTCGAGCATCGGCCGCGACGGTGCCGACGCCCATCCGCCGGCGGGTCTGACACAGGTGCCCGACGCCGAGCCGCGCATCGAGCCCATCCGTGCCAGCGGCAGCACCAGCAAGCCCTATGCCGTGCTCGGCCAGACCTATGTGCCGATCGTCGACGACCGGCCGTTCCACGAGACCGGCCTCGCCTCGTGGTATGGCCGCAAGTTCCACAGCCAGTCCACCGCCAGCGGCGAGCCCTACGACATGTATGCGATGACGGCCGCGCACAAGACGCTGCCGCTGCCGAGCTATGTGCGCGTGCGCAATCCGGCCAACGGGCGCGAGGTGATCGTGCGGGTGAACGACCGCGGCCCTTTTCACGAGGACCGGATCATCGACCTGAGCTATACCGCGGCGCTCAAGCTCGACCTGCTGCGCGGCGTGGCGCCGGTGGAGATCGAGCGCATCACGAACGAGGACATCCGCACCGGCGCCTGGCGGCGCGACAACACGGACGCGGCGGCACTGGCGCAGCGCGCGCCGGCCGCCACGCCGCCTTCGCTGTCGTCTTCGTCCGTACCCGCACCGGACAGCGTCGCCGTGCCCGCGGTGTTCACGAGCCCGGTGGTCGCGCCGCCGCAGGCCGAGCCGACGGCGCTCGCGGCCCTGCCGCCGCTGGCGCCGGAGGCGATGCCGGCCGCAGCGCCGCCCCCGCCATCCTCGTCATCGCCGCGGGCGGCTCCCGCCTCGGCGCCGCCGGGCTTCTGGGTGCAACTGGGCGCGTTCAGCCAGAATGACGGCGCCCTGCGCTTGCAGGCGCAGGTGGCCCACGGCCTGCCGTCGCTGGCGGCCTCGCTCAACATCTTCAGCGAACGCGGCACGCACCGGCTGCAGGCCGGGCCCTATGCCTCGCGCGAGCTGGCGCGCGATACGGCGGAGCAGGTGCGCAACGGCCTGCAGCTCGCACCGATGATCGTCGAGCACCGCTGACCATCGAGGCCCGCCGCCGCGGCGCTCAGGCCGGGGGCGATCTTCAAGCGCCTTGGTATTCGGGCCTCGGACCCAGCGAAGCCGCGAGCTCCTTGCGGTAGCGATTGAGTTCCTGCACGGTCTTGAAGCTGCGGTTCATGAGCAGGCTCAGGTTGTGCAGGATGCGTTCGCCGACCTTGTTTTCCCACACGGCATCGAACTTGATCTGCTTGTCGAGCCAGTGCTCGAGCCAGTCCGGATCGGGCACGCGGCTCTGAATGGTGTCGTTGGGGAACAGCGCCCGGTTGACGTGCAGGTTGGTCGGGTGCAGCGCCTGCGCGGTCCGGCGCGCGCTGGCCATCAGGACGCCGACCTTGGTGAAGGCCGAACGCGCCTCGTCACCGAACTTTTCCAGCGCGCGCCTCATGTAGCGCAGATAGGCGCCGCCATGGCGCGCTTCGTCCTGGCTCAGCGTGGTGTAGATGTGCTTGATGACCGGCTCGGTATGCCACTCGGCCGCGCGGCGATACCAGTGGTTGAGGCGGATCTCGCCGCAGAAATGCAGCATGAGCGTCTCGAGCGGCGGCGCGGGGTCGAAGTCGAAGCGCACATCGTGCAGCTCCTGTTCGGTCGGCGCGTGCTTCGGGCTGAAGCGCTTGAGATATTCCATCAGTACCAGCGAATGCTTCTGCTCCTCGAAGAACCAGATCGACATGAAGGCCGAGAAGTCGCTGTCGTGCCGGTTGTCGCGCAGGAACATCTCGGTGGCCGGCAATGCCGCCCATTCGGTGATGGCATTCATCTTGATGGTGGTGGCCTGCTCGTCGGAGAGCTTGCCTGCATCGAAAGACTGCCACGGAATATCCTTGTCCATGTCCCATCGGACGGATTCGAGTTGTCTGAAGAGTTCCGGGTAGAGCATCAATGTCTTTCTTTGGCCGACGGATTTTAGTCGGGGGGTTTGGCGCGTCGGTGACAAGCGCGCGATGATGCGAATACGCGCGCCGGGGTGGGCGCGGATCCATGCTCCTTTCACCGAGGAAACCCGCCATGCGAATCTCCCTCCGGCCGTCAATGACTCTTTCTGCGGCAGCCCTGTGTGCGGCTTGCCTGCTTCCGACCGGCGCCAGCGCCCAGACACAGGCAGCGGCGAGCTGTCCGGCCATCCTGCAGCACACCTTTTTGCGCTTGCAGGACGAAAAGCCCCAGGCGCTGTGCCAGTACGCCGGCAAGGTCGTGCTGGTCGTCAATACGGCGAGCTTCTGCAGTTTCACGCCGCAATACAAGGGGCTGGAAGCGCTCGACAGCAAATACCGCGCGCGCGGCTTCGTGGTGCTCGGCTTTCCGTCCAACGATTTTGCGCAGGAATCCGGCTCCAACAAGGAAATTGCCGACTTCTGCGAGAACACCTTCGGCGTGAAATTTCCGATGTTCGCCAAGTCCTCCGTGCGCGGCGCGGACGCCAATCCCCTGTTCAAGCAATTGGCGCAGATCTCCGGGACCACGCCCAAATGGAATTTCTACAAATACCTGATCGATCGTGACGGCAAGGTCGTCGATTCCTATTCGAGCCTGACTTCGCCGGAAGACCGCCGCTTCGTCAGCGAGCTGGAAAAGCAACTCGGCCCGAACTGACACGGAACGGTTTCGCCGTCATGGGGCAGTTTGTCACAAATGCTTACCAATGCCGCGGGAACCCCACCGGGGGGCTTCGCTCATAACGGTTCCGGGTCTTCCTGGCCCGGACTTTTTTCATGTTGCGAGGTCTTCCGGGCGCCTGCCGCCCGGTCGAAATCCCGGGGCGATTCTCCTCCTCCTCCCTCCCTCCCTCTTTCGCGTCGGGGCGCCTCGCAACATTTTTGTATTCCGCCGGAGTTCAAAAAAGAAGGCGCCTTGCGGCGCCTTCTTCATCATCAGGGCTGGGTGTCGGCGAAGCTGGGTCGCAGCATCAGCTTGTCATAGAGACGCACGAGGTTGGGATGGTCGGCACGCCAGTCGACTTCCGGAAAGCGAAACCCGATCCAGCCGAGCGCGCAGCCGACCGCGATGTCCGACAGACTCAGGTGAATGCCGCTGCAAAAAGGCTTCTCGGCCAATCCCTTGGCCATCGCGGCGATCCCGCTTTCGACCTTCGCGCGCTGGCGATCGATCCAGGCCTGGCTGCGCTCGCCATCACTGCGTTTCGCCCAGGTCGCCTCGAGGCGCCAGAGCACACCGGCATCGACCACGCCGTCGGCCAGCGCTTCCCAGGTCTTGACCTCGGCGCGCTCGCGGCCTTGCTGCGGGATCAGCTTGCCGACCGGCGACAGGGTATCGAGGTATTCGACGATCACGCGTGAATCGAACATGGCCTCGCTGCCGTCCATGATCAGGCAGGGAACCTTGCCCAGCGGATTGGAACTCGCGATCGAGGTGTCCTCGGACCAGACGTCTTCGATCACGAACTGGTAGTCGAGCCGCTTCTCGGCCATGACCACGCGCACCTTGCGCACGTAGGGGCTGGCTGCGGATCCGATCAGTTTCATGCGGGCTCTCTCCCCCTCGGGGGTCGTCGTTGTGGCATTTCGATTCTAGGTGAAGGCGCACGCCGCGGAATCGTGCCTTTGCCGAGGGCCGGCGCCGCCGCGAGGGACGAAATTGCTTCCCCCGGGACGCCACCTAAAATTCGGCCATGAGCTTCTCCACTGTCTCCGCCCTTTCCCCCCTCGACGGTCGCTATGCGGCCAAGCTCTCGGCATTGCGGCCGCTGATGAGCGAACAGGGCTACATGCACCGGCGGGTGCAGGTCGAAGTCGCCTGGTTCATCGCGCTGTCGGACTGCGGCTTTCCCGAATTCAAGCCGCTCACCGGCGGCGCACGCAAGTACCTGCTCGGCCTGGTCACGAATTTCTCCGAGGCCGATGCGGTCGCGATCAAGCAGATCGAGAAGACCACCAACCACGACGTGAAGGCCGTCGAATACTGGATCAAGTCGAAGTTCGAGGCGCGGCCCGAACTGCTCTCGGCCTCCGAGTTCGTGCACTTCGCCTGTACCAGCGAGGACATCAACAACACCAGCCACGCGCTGCAGATCCAGGCCGCGCGCGAGAAGGTCATGCTGCCGGCGATCGACGGCCTGATCGCGACGCTGCGCGAGATGGCCGGCAAGTTCGCCGCCGTGCCGATGCTCTCGCGCACGCACGGCCAGACGGCCAGCCCGACCACCGTCGGCAAGGAACTCGCCAACGTCGCCGTGCGCCTGGCGAAGGCGCGCGCGCAGATCGCGTCGGTGCAGTTGCTGGGCAAGATGAACGGTGCGGTCGGCAACTACAACGCGCACCTCGCGGCCTGGCCCGAATTCGACTGGGAGGCGTTCAGCCGCAAGGTCGTCGAGACGCCGGCGCCGCTCGGCCTCGGCCTCAGCTTCCAGCCCTACAGCATCCAGATCGAGCCGCACGACTACATGGCCGAGCTGTTCGATGCAGTGGCGCGCGCCAACACGATCCTGATCGATTTCTCGCGCGACGTCTGGGGCTACGTGGGCCTGGGCTATTTCAAGCAGCGACTGAAGCAGGGCGAGATCGGTTCGTCGACGATGCCGCACAAGGTCAACCCGATCGATTTCGAGAATGCCGAGGGCAATCTCGGCCTCGCGAACGCCTTGCTGCGGCATCTGAGCGAGAAGCTGCCGATCAGCCGCTGGCAGCGCGACCTGTCCGACAGCACCGTGCTGCGCAACGTCGGCGTCGCCTTCGGCTATGCCGTGCTGGCCTACGCGAGCCTCGCGACCGGCCTCGGCAAGCTCGAGCTCAACGAGGAGGCGCTGGCCGCCGACCTCGACGCTTCGTGGGAAGTGCTGGCCGAGCCGATCCAGACCGTGATGCGGCGCTTCGGCGTGCAGGGCGCCTACGAGCGGCTGAAGGAAGTCACGCGCGGCAAGAGCGTCACGGCCGAGGCACTGCATGGGTTGATCCGATCGCTCGAGATCCCCGAGGTCGAGAAAGAGCGGCTGCTGGCGATGACGCCGGCCAGCTACACGGGCAAGGCGGCCGAGCTCGCGCGGCGGGCCTGATGGCCCTCAAGTCCACGATCTTCAAGGCGAACCTCGCCGTCGCCGACATCGACCACAATTACTACGCGGACCACGCGCTGACCCTGGCGCGGCATCCCAGCGAGACCGACGAGCGGATGATGATCCGCCTCGTCGCGCTGGCCCTCAATGCGTACAAGCTGCAGGACGTCTGCCACGGCGACGGCACGCTGGCCTTCGGCGCCGGCCTGTCGAATCCCGACGAGCCCGACCTCTGGCTGCGCGACTTCACCGGCGAGATCAAGCTGTGGATCGAGGTCGGCCAGCCCGAGGACAAGCCCATCATCAAGGCCTGCGGCAGGGCCGACGAGGTCATCGTCTATTGCTTCAATCATGCGGCCGAGATCTGGTGGCGCGGCATCGAGAACAAGCTCACCCGGCCGCAGAACCTGAGCGTGTTCCGCGTACCCACGCTCGCATCGCAATCCCTCGCCGCGCTCGCGCAGCGCTCGATGCAATTGCAGGCCACGGTGCAGGAAGGCGCGCTGATGCTGGGTGATGGCACGCACAGCATCGATATCGAGCTCGTGCGACTGAAGTAACGCCGCCGGCGCGTCCCCGTTCCCGCCCCTTCCAGAAACGCTGCGGATCCGGCTTTGCCGGGCCGCTGGTGTTGCCCCCTGCAAGGGGTTGGCGAAGCGACACGAAGTGCGCGGAGACTGGGGATTACATCATTTTCCCGCAACGCCAGCACTGCTCGAAGCCGCCCTCGACCAGCTCGCCGCAGCTGCATTGCCAGCGCCGCTGCGGACGGTGTTGCAACTCACGCAGAAGACGTTCGGCAAGAGCGAACTGGGCCTCGTCCTCGACCCAGATTTCCGGCAGGCACTGATCGGGCGGCAGCTGGCCCGCTGCGCCGCCGAGGTATTCGCGCTGGACCGACACGGCGACGCCATCCTCGCGCAGCGCATGCGCCCAGAGCGTCGCGATCGCCAGATTGGGAGCTTGGGCGAGGCGGCGCATGAGGACTCAGCCCGCGCCCTCGGGCGGCGCTTCGGCGATCGCGTCATCGGGCCACACGTGCTCGGCCTCGCGCGCCCGCTCGGCGTACTTGTTGAAGCGCCAGGCCGTGTCCTGCATGGTGATGCGGCGCCAGGTGGCGCGCTTCTCGCCCGGCGTCATGGCGGGCCAGTGCTGGACTTCGTCGAAGCTGCGCCCGCAACCCTTGCATTCGTCGTCGCCCTGACTGGTGGAGCAGATGGCAATGCAGGGCGTGTCGGGCGTGGTCTGGTACCAGGCCAGCCACGCGGCCCAGGCTTCGGACGGGAAGCCGACCTCGTCGACCTCATCTTCATGGTGGAACACCATGAGCGCGTAGACCTCCGCCAGCGCGCGCAATTCAGGCGCCAGAGTGATGCCATCGGGCGATGGCTTGAGCTCGCGCCAGTGGTTGATGGCGGCCTCGATGTCGGTGATATGAATGGCGGCCATGGACGGTCTGGAAAGGCGAGCGGGCATCATAGACCGGCAAAGGCCCGCGACCACCGAAGGTTATGGATGCTACCAAAACAATAGCAACAAACGCCCAGTGGACGCGCCTTGTAGATTCATTTTTCTTAAGCCCTCGAAAAAATGCGTTGCCACGCGGACGCCCGGCTGCTCTAATTCCGGCACACGAAGGGGAGTAGCTCCCGTCCGCTTTTCACCAGAGCGGGTATCGCCAGGTCGTCAATACGAAGCATCAAAAACTTCCGGCCTGTCGGGCAGCCCACGCTGCCGAGCAAGACCTTCGATTTGAACCTGCGCAGGTTTGATCGAAGCGATTGCAAGTCCCGGAGCCCCCGGTCCTCATTTCAGCCGCTTCATCCGATCTGCCCGGAATGGATCGAACGAACAGAGGACTTCATGGAACAGTTTCTGACCCCCGAATTCTGGGTCGCCGTCGGCCAGATCATCATGATCGACATCCTGCTGGGCGGCGACAACGCGGTGGTGATCGCGCTGGCTTGCCGCAAGCTGCCGCCGGCACAACGCACGCAGGGCATCCTGTGGGGCACCGCGGGCGCCATCGTGCTGCGCGTGGTACTGATCTTCTTTGCGCTCACGCTGCTGGCAATCCCGTTCCTGAAACTGGCCGGCGCCATCCTGCTGGTATGGATCGGCATCAAGCTGCTGGTACCCGACGCCGACGATCCGCACGGCAGCATCACCGCCAGCGACAAGGTGTGGGCGGCGGTCAAGACCGTGATCGTGGCCGACCTGGTGATGAGCGTGGACAACGTGATCGCCATCGCCGGCGCCGCGCAGGGCGCGAGCGACGGCCACCAGATGCCATTGGTGATCTTCGGCCTGCTGGTCAGCATCCCGATCATCGTCTGGGGCAGCCAGCTGGTCATCAGGCTGATGGACCGCTTCCCCGTGATCATCACGCTCGGCGGCATGCTGCTCGGCTGGATCGCCGGCACCATGGCGGTGTCCGATCCCGCGCTGGTCGACACGGCGCAATGGACCTGGGTGCCCAAGGTGCCGCCGACCGACGCCGCGAAGTACCTGGCCGGCACGGCCGGTGCGCTGCTCGTGCTGGCGATCGGCAAATGGATCGCCGCGCGCAACCCGAAGTCGGCGAACACGGTCACCGCCTGATCCGCGGCCGATGCCTCTCTCACTCTCAGCCACGAAAGAAGGAGCACCCATGGAAAAGATCATCCTCTACGTCGACGACGCGGCCTACGCGCGCGAGTTCATCGCCGGCCTGGCGGCCGATGCGACCCAGGCGGCCCATGCCAGAGGCCCGCACCACTGGGTGCTGGTGGCCTGCGCGCCGCGCATGACGCATCGCATCAGCAAGTGGGTAAGCCACAGCGCGCGAGAAAACTGGCGCGCCAAGTGGTTCGCCAAGGTGCAGGACCAGTTGGTGCCGCTGCTGCAATGCGAAGGCGACCAGGTCACCGCGCTCGTGGCCAAGGGCCCGCTCACCGAGCTCACGCAGCGGCTGAAGCAGGAACACGGCGCCGCGCGGGTGGTCGATGCGCGCCGCCCGAAGATCGGGGCCGAGCTCGAACCGGTCGCGCCGGGTCAGCCGCCCGCGAGCCATTCGGGCTGGGTGCTGCCGGGCGCGATGCTGGGCATGGGCGCGCTGCTGGTGCTGGCCAACGAGCTCGCGGAATAGGCTGCTGCATCCGGTGCACGGGGCGTCAGGTTTGCGGCGCCATGCCCGGTGTATCCTGCGCCGCTATGCGACTTCTCATCAAATGGCTGCTCAGCGCATTGGCGCTGCTCGCGGTGACGTACGTCTACAGCGGCGTGCAGGTGACGAACTTCAGTTCGGCGCTGATCGCCGCGGCAGTGATCGGGCTGCTCAACATGGTCCTGCGGCCGGTGCTGGTGGTGCTCACGCTGCCGGTCACCATCGTCACGCTGGGCCTGTTCCTGTTCGTCATCAACGCGCTGCTGTTCTGGGCCGCGTCGGGCCTGCTCGCTGGCTTCCATGTCAACGGCTTCGTCTCGGCCTTGATCGGCTCGCTGCTCTATTCGGTGATCGGCCTCATCATCGAGGCCGCACTCGGCGGGCTGTTCTCGAAGCGTTGATCGCTGGCCGGCCATCCGGCATGGCACGGGCCGCCGCGCGGCCCGACCTCAGGCGGCACGGCCACGCCCCTGACGCTCGATCGTGATGTCGATCGCCTGCCGTATCCGTTCATACATCTTGCGGCTGCTGAATCTGGCCACCGATGCACGAACCGCGTCGGCGACGGGAAGCAGGGAACGATCATCGACCAGGGCCTGGATACGGCGCGCGAGCGCATCCTCGTCGCCGACCGGATAAAGCCAACCGTTGCAATCCGGCTGGATGATTTCGGTCGGGCCCGAGGGACAGTCGCTGCTGAGGCAAGGAATGCCGTGCGCCATGGCTTCGATCAACACCATCGGAAAACCCTCGAAGGCAGAACACATGACAAGCAGGTCCGCCGTCCCGACCGCATGCCAGGGATCGGACTGCCATCCCAGCCAGTGCAGGCGATCGGCGATGCCGAGCCGCTCGGCCAAGGCCTGCAGCTGGAAGACATCGTCTTCGGACTCTCCCTTGCCGACGAGAACCAATTGCCAATCGCCCGTCACGCGTGCAAGCGCGCGCAGGAGATCGTCGGTGCGCTTCTGTCTTCCGACCATGAGACGCCCTGCATGCAGCAGCCGCAGCGGCCCGCCGGTCGAGCGGGCAAGCCGTGCCGCTGAATCGATGCGCACACCGTTGTAGACGAGGTGCACCCTGTCGGCATCGACGCCGGCGGTCTCCTTCACCGCCGTGGCGATCTGCGAGCTGATGCAGAGGTGGCCATGGGCAAAGCGAAGAAGGCTGGTGCGCTGTTTGTGCGCCGTCGAAAAATGCAGCCACGCCATGACCGGCCGCCGCAGGCGCGCCAGGAACAGGCTCAACCTCAGCAGCGGAATGCTGGAGCCATAGATCGCGATCACGACGTCGGGCCGACGGGTCCTGCAGGCGCCGACGATCGCGGGCAGGCCGGGGATCATCTGCCACTTGAGCGACCTCGGTCCGTTCGCGACCTCGGTATAGAGCAGCCCATCGTGCCAGTGCGCATCCAGAACGCTCGGGCTGAGCGCAAGAATGCGCACTCGGTCGCCGACGGCTTCGGCTTCCTCGGCGAGCATTCGCACGCAGGTCTCGATGCCACCAAGGCCGGACAGCGTGCCGACGACGACCAGGATTTCCATGCGGCAGCGCCCTATTTGAGCGGGGGTTCGGCCGCCTGCTCCTTCACCAGCGCTTCGACCGCGCGCTCGCGGGTGTCGATGATCGACGCCTCGTAGTGGTCGATCGGCGTGCCGCCCGGTTTTTCCTCGCTCTTGCGCACCAGTTCCTGGGCGGCCTTGAGACGGTCGCGCGCGCCCGGGTAATCGAGGATCGCCACGTTGGCCTCGGCGTCGGCGCGCACCGCGCGCAGCGTGTCGTTCTGCGCGTTGTAGAGACTGGACAGCGTGCGCCAAGTGGTCGCGTCGCGCGGATGAACCGCCACCCAGTCGCGCAGCGGCGCCACCATCGGCGTCGGGTTGTGCGTGGCGACCGCAGCCTGAGCGGCCAGCAGCATCTCGGGCCGGTCTTTGGCCTTGGGATCGAGCAGCGCCGCTGCCTTGGGCGCCGCGCCCGCCGCGAGTTCGATTTCGGCGGACAGCAGGCGGGCCAGGCGCGAGCCCGCCGCATCACCGGCCGTCAGCGTGACGAGCCGCTGTGCCTGCGCGCGCGCCGCCCTGAAATCGCGCAGCGCGTTGGCCGACAGCGCCGCCGCGTAGAGCATGCCGGCCTGTTGGGCGGGCGCGCTGCGCGCGAACTCGCCGCTCGATGCCGTGTCGACCCAGAGCCGCAGCATGTCGACGCCGGGCCGCGCCAGCACGCGCGCCCGGGCCGAGATCATCGCGTGGTCCATCGTCAGCGGGATCGCGGCGGCGGCGTTGCCGGCCTTGAACTGGAAGCGCGCCTGCATGTCCGCCATCCGCTCGCTGGTGAGCGGATGGCTGCGCAGGTACGGATAGGAGCCGTTGTCGTTGAGGCGCGCGGCGTATTGCAGCTTCTCGAACATCGCGGCCGCGCCCTGCGGCGCGAAGCCGGCCTGCGTCATCACGCCGAAGCCGATGCGGTCGGCCTCGCGTTCCATGTCACGCGAGAACGCAAGCTGGTTCTGCGCGAACAGCGCCTGGCTGCCGACCAGCACGGCCTGGCCGGCATCCGGATTGCGGCTCTTGGCCGCAGCGATCATGCCGAGCACCATGCCGGCCAGCACCAGCGGCGTCTGCTTGCTCTGCCGCGCCATGATGCGCGAGATGTGGCGCTGCGTGATGTGCGACATCTCGTGGCCGAGCACGGTCGCGAGTTCGTCCGGGCTGCCGACCACCGCGATCAGGCCGAGGTTGAGGCCCATGTAGCCGCCCGGCAGTGCGAACGCATTGATGTCGCGGTCACGGTCCAGCAGGATGGTCCAGGCGAATCGCTCGTCGAGTTCGGGCGTGAGCTCGCCGCGGGTGCGTGCCGCTGCGAGCAGCCGCTGCCAGATGCCGTCCACGTACTCGAGCAGGACGGGGTCGTCGAGGTAGTCGGGATCGCGGTAGATCTCGCGGGCGATCTGGTCGCCGAGATGGCGCTCGGCGCTGGCGGTCATCTCGCCGCCGTCGCCCAGGCCCGGCAGTAACTGGGCGCGGGCCGGCGCAGGCAGCGCGAGCTGCGAGGCGATCAACAGCATCGCGCACAGGGTGCGGAAGAAATCAAGGGGAAAAGGAGTCACGCGTGGCATTCCTCGTCTATGGCTCGGCCTCGTATGATGCGGCACTCTGCCGAACGTTCACATGAGTTCTCTCACCCATTTTGACGCCCAGGGCCAGGCCCATATGGTCGACGTGGCCGCCAAGCCCGCAACCCATCGCGTGGCCGTGGCGACGGGCCGCATCGAGATGCAGGCCTCGACGCTGGCACTGATCGAATCGGGCAGCGCGAAGAAGGGCGACGTGCTGGGTGTCGCGCGCATCGCGGGCATCCAGGCCGCCAAGAAGACCAGCGACCTGATTCCTCTGTGCCATCCGCTGGCGCTGACGCGCGTGGCAGTGGCCTTCGCGGTGGCGGGCGGCGAGGTTCCGCAGGTGGCTTGTACCGCCACCGTCGAGACGGTCGGGCCGACCGGCGTCGAGATGGAAGCCCTGACCGCGGTGCAGGTCGCGCTGCTCACCATCTACGACATGTGCAAGGCGGTGGATCGCGGCATGCGCATCACCGATGTGCATGTGCTCGAGAAGCATGGGGGCAAGTCGGGGAGCTACGTCGCTGCCGATCAATCGGGCGGTTCTTCCAGCGGCTTGCCGGCGAGCCAGCGCGCGTAGTCGTTCGGAAACGCGTCCTTGAAGCGCGCTGCCTGCGCGAAGGCCTCGTCGTCCCGTCCGAGCAGCGTGGCGCTTTCGATCAGCTTGGTGATGACGCGCGGCTCGGGCGAGAAATGAAGCATCTGCAACGCCAGCGCATGCATCCTGGCGGCGTTGGCCTTGTCCACCGGAGTCAGCGTCAGCTCGGCGAATTGCACCTGCCTCGCAAAGAGCCGCGAGCCCTGCAGCTTGGCCAGCGTGTCGTCGCGGTAGGCGGGCAGGCGTTCGTCGCGCGCGAGATAGATCTGACTGATGCGGTTGTAGTCCCAGCCCGCGTAGCCGACGACCGCCAGCAGGAGGACCGCGGCGCTCCTCGACAACACAGGGATCGCACGCCATGCCGGTCTCGGCTTTTCCGCCGCCGGCCACAGCAGCCCGAGACAAAGCCCGAACACCAGCTGGAACGGTCCGTACCAGAGCGGATATTCCAGCATGCTGTGCAGCAGGATCGCCGCGAGCATGCCCCAGGCCATGAGCCGCGTCGGATCGGTTTCGCGCCACGGACGCGCGGCGAACATCATCCAGCCGAAGCTGCCGCAGATCAGCACGGCAGCCGGCACGCCGAGCTCGACCGCGAGGTGCAGCGGCAGGTTGTGCGCGTTGTCCAGGATCAGCATGAAGCGCGGGCCGCTGTAGAAGGTCGCGTAGTGCGCGTAACTCAGCTCGCCCCAGCCCCAGCCGCGCCACGGATGCCGGGCGATCAGCGCCAGCACGTTGTGCCACAGCACGGCGCGGCCGTGAGCATCGGATTCGCCCTCGCGCAGGCGGCCGAAGATGCCTTCGACTTCCGGGCCGGCCAGCGTCGGCAGCAGCCACGCGAAGAAGAAGTACACGGCGATGATCGTCAGCAGAAGCCAGGGCGACGGCAGCCGAAAATCGCTCTTGCCCGTACGCAAAGGCTGGCGCTCGCGCCATGCCAAAAAGGCCGAGATGATGCTGATCGACACGACCTGGATCAGCCCGGTGCGCGATGTCGATGCGGCAGCCGCTGCAATGAGCAGAATCCCCGCCGGCCACAGCGCCGCGCGCACGCCGCGCCCATGGATCGCGTACAGCCACAGCGCCGCGATCAGCGCCATGCTGATCAGCGTGGCGAACTGGTTGCGCTGGCGCAGGTTGCCGTAGGCCTCGCCGAGCTTGGGTGCCGTGGTCCAGGGCGCCAGCGCATCGGCCATCCCGTAATACTGCAGCAGGCCGAGGATGGCGCTGACGAGGCCTGCGATGAGCAGGCCCCAGCCGAAGGCCCCGGCCAGCCACTTCGGCGAGCGCGCCAGCCCCGCGCCGACGCACGCGGCGAGGCCCACGACGCCGACTGCCGCGGCGGCTGACAGACCGGGAACCGTACCGGGTCCTCGCCCGAACAGCACCCACGCTGCGCCGAATGCCAGCCAGGCGGCCAGACGAGGCGCGAGCGCTGCGGCCGGTCCCACGATCACGAGCAGCGCCGAGCAACTCCAGGCCGCCAGCAATTGCCACGTGTTGACCGATGGGCCTGCGGCCCATGGACAAAGAAAGGGCAGCGCGATGAGCAGTGCGCAGATCCATGCTCTGGCCAACTGCTGTGGCATGAGGAGCGCCTGGCCCGGCGGCTTCGGATCGATCAGGGTCGCGATGTTCCTGTCCTTTCGGCAGCGGTGTGTCCGGCCATGGGATGTGCTGCCTGCGCGGTGTCTGCCATGCCGTTCGGCAATTCGAAGCTGGGCTCTAGTTCATTCAAAAGTTCACGCTTTCAACACCATGAATTGACAAAAGGCGCTTGCCGGCAGATGGACGGCAACGCCATGAAAGCCTCGTTTGTGACAATTGGTGACCGCCATTAAGACATTCGATTGAAAGTCACCACAGTGCAAACTGCCTGCCACTCACCATCGATGGCCCCTGGCCCTTTCAACCGTGGCGCAGCACCTCGCCGCCTTCGGGCATCGGGGTTCACGCTGATCGAAGTGATGATCACGATCGCGATCGTAGCGATCCTGGCTTCGATCGCCGTTCCCTCCTACATCGACTACATCCGCCGCGGTCAGATCCAGGAGGCCTTCGGCTTCCTCTCCGATTTCCGGACGAAGATGGAGCAGTACTACCAGGACAACCGCAACTACGGCACCGCCGCCACGGCTTGCGCATCGGACCCGACCGCCAACGGCTGGAACAACTTCGCGCCGAGCAGCGCCAAGTATTTCACCTTCGGATGCAAAGCCGACACCGCTGCCGGCGACTCCACGCAGCAGAGCTACATCATCACCGCCACGGGCAGCGCAGGTCGGGCGATCGGCCATGTCTACACGATCAACCAGAGCGGCGATCGCGGCACGACGATGTTCAAGGGCGCTACCGTCAACGTGACCTGCTGGCTCTCGAAAGATCCCACCTGCTGACCCGCGGAGCAGAACCATGCGTCAACGCGGCTTCACGCTCGTCGAGCTGATCGTCACCATCACGGTGCTGGCGATGATCCTCGCGATGGCCATGCCCACCGTCGCCAACTGGACCGGCAACACACGCATCCGGAACGTCGCCGATTCGCTTCAGAACGGCCTGCAGATCGCACGCGCCGAGGCGGTCCGGCGCAACCAGCGCATGTCCTTCTGGCTGGTCGCGGTCGGTGATCCCACGACCCTGAGCAACGATTGCACCCTCTCCAGCACCAGCGGCTCCTGGGTGGTGAGCATCAACTCGCCGGTGGGCCATTGTGCCGACGCCCCTTCGACCACTTCCTCGCCGATGCTCGTCACGGGCCGGGCATCCGGTGGCGGCATCACGGTCGCTGCCTTTCAGGCCGACAACGCTACCGCCGGCATGGCCGTCACCTTCGATGGTTTCGGACGGATCGCTCCGACCGCGGGCGCGGGCACGATCGGGTTTATCAACGTGACCGGTGCGACCGGCAGCGTCAACCTGAGCATCGTGGTCTCGCCGGGAGGGCTGGTGCGCATGTGCGATCCGCGCGTGACCGACACCAAAGACCCGCGCCTCTGCGTCCCCCCAAGCCCGTAACGGAAATGCAAGCACCAAAGAAATTCCTCCAACGACCGCGGGCCGCCGCGCCCCGCCGCGTCCGGGGTGTTGTCCTGATCGAAGTGATGGTGGCGATGCTGCTGTTCATGCTCGGCGTGCTCGGCCTGGTCGGCCTGCAGGGCGCGATGACGCGCGCACAGACCGATTCCAAGGTGCGTGCCGACGCGGCCTTCCTGGCCAGCGACGTGGTCGGCCGCATGTGGTCCGACCTCGCCAACATGGCGAGCTACGACGGCACCGGCTGTGCCTCGCAGGCGCGATGCAAGGAGTGGCAGACCAAGGTGGCCAACGATCTGCCGAGAGGGACCGGCACTGTGGCGGTCACCGCGACCACCGGCGACGTGGCGATCACCATCAACTGGACCATGCCGAACGGCGACGCCCATCAGTACGTCACGCACACGACGGTCGCGAAATCCGGGAGCTAGGATGAAAATCACCCAACGAGCCAGGCAAGGCGGGTTCACGCTGATCGAACTCATGATCGGCCTGCTGCTGGGCATGCTGACCGTGCTGGTGATCTCGCAGGTCCTCGCACTGGCCGAAGGCAAGAAGCGATCGGTCGCGATGGGCAGCGACGCGCAGGTCAACGGCGCGATGTCGCTCTACACCCTTCAGCGCGACATCGAGATGTCGGGCTACGGCGCAACCTCGAGCCTGGACGCGCTGGGCTGCCCGGTGAAGGCGAAGTTCGACGCGATCGGCTCGCCGTTCACCTTCACGCTGGCGCCGGTCGTCATCAACGACGGCGGCGGCGATGCGCCCGACTCGATCACCGTCCTGCGCGGGCGAACCTCGGGCTTCTCGGCACCCATGGCCCTGTCGGGCGCCCATACCGCGACGGACAACCATTTCACGGTGGTCTCGTCGTTCGGCGCGGTGGTCAACAACATGATGATCGCCGTGCCGAAGCTGCAGGGCGCCAACAACTGGTGCAGCCTGTTCAACGTGACCTCGGACACCGCCTCCCCCGCGACCACCCTGTCGCCGACGGTCGTGCCGCATGTCGCCGGCGCCAGCGGCAAATGGAACCAGAACAGCGTCTTTCCGCCGAGCGGCTACGTCAAGGACGACTATCTGCTGAACATGGGCTCGATGGTTCTTCGCACCTACTCCATCAACACGGTCAACAACGCGAACAACCTCCAGGTCAGCGAGCTTTCGCCCGTCACCGGCGTCAACGCTTCGCAGGATCTCTATCCGCAGATCATCAACCTGCAGGCGCTGTACGGCAAAGGCACGCTGGATGCCAGCGGCAACATCGCGGTCGATACCTACGACAACATCACGCCGCTCACCAACGCAGACTGGCAGCGCGTGGTCGCCATCCGGATTGCCTTGGTGGCGCGCAGCAACCAGTTCGAGAAGGATGAGGTCACGCAGGCCAACCCGCTGTGGGACGTCGGCACCTCGGCCACCATCACCGGTCCCGCCACGACCACGTGCAACGGCACCAGCAAGTGCATCACGCTCAAGGTCGACGGGCTGGACCAATGGAAGCACTACCGCTACAAGGTCTACGACACGATCGTGCCGCTGCGCAACGTGCTCTGGAATTCCTGAGTCACCACCATGCACATGCACGCATCCATCGCTCGTTCGCGCGGGTCCGCCCAGCGCGGGATCTCGCTCCTGTTCGCTCTTCTCGCGCTGGTCGCGTTGTCGCTCGGAACGCTGGCGCTGGTTCGATCTGTCGACACCGGCAGCCTGCTGCTGGGCAACATCGGCTTCAAGCAGGATGCCACCGCGGCGGCCGACCAGGCTGCGCGCCAGGCCATCGACTGGCTCACGCTCAACAACGCCAGCCTCAACACCGACCTCGCCACGAGCGGCTATTACGCGAGCACGCAGGAACTCGCGGCGGACGGCGTCACCATCAAGCCGCCGGTCGATGTCACCGGCCAGATGCTGGCCGGCACGGCCAATCGCCAGCTGGTCGACTGGGACGCCAACAATTGCAAGGCCGCAGCCAGCGGCTCGTACACCGGTTGCACCCTGCTGCCGGCGAGCATCGCCGCCGCCATCAACGGCAACCAGGCGAGCTATATCGTATTCAGGCTCTGCTCCAAACCCGGCGACTTCACGACCGACACAAGCATCACTTGCGCCCAGCTTGCGACCAGCGCCCCCGCGTGCGGGTCCAAGGGCGCGCTTGACTACGGCGGCGGAGCCCCGCTCCCCTGCGCCACGTCCAGCACCTACTACCGCATCGTCGTGCGCGTGCTCGGCGCGCGCAATACCGCCAGTTTCACCGAGACCATCGTGCATTTCTGATGAGGGGGCGCCATCGGCGCCAGCAGAGGAATCCAACGCCATGAAGAACAAAGCCATTGCCGCCTTCGCCCTGGAGCCTCATGGGCGCGCCGCCCGCTGCGCGCGCTTGTCGCTGCTGGTCTGCGCCCTGACGATCGCGGCGCTCGCGCCGCCGGCCAGGGCCGGCACGACCGACCTCTCGGACCAGCCCCTGGCCACGCGCCCGACCGTCCAGGCCAAGCCGAATCTGCTGTTCATTCTGGACAACTCCGGGAGCATGGGTTCGGCCTACATGCCCGATGACATGAGCAACTCCGGCAAGTACGGCTATTGGTCGACGCAATGCAATGGCCTGGCCTACGACCCGACGCTGACCTACACGCCGCCCATCAGCTCCACCGGCACGTCCTACGGCAACGCCTCCCTCACCAACACGCTGGACGACGGCTACAACACCTCGGGCAGCAAGACGAACATCTTCAGCGCATCCAACGGCTACAACGTCTACTACAAGTACGCCGGCAGTCAGCCGAAGATGGGCTGGACTTACACCAGCAGCGGCGTCGTCCAGAACACCTTCTACAACGAGTGCATGACCAGCACCGGGAGCAGCAGCAGCGTCTTCCCCTCTTCCGGCAAGGTCACGATGACCAGCGCATCGGCCGACGCGCAGAACTACGCCAACTGGTATTCGTACTACCGCAAGCGCTATCTGCTGATGCGCACGGCCATGGGCCTGGCCATCTCCACCCTCGATGCCAGCTACCGGGTCGGCTTCAGCACGATCAGCGACACAACGGCTATCGATGGCACCAACAACTTCCGCGACGTCAAGGACTTCGACGCCACGCAGAAGGCCAACTTCTACAGCAGCCTCTATGCCGCGTCACCCAGCGGCAACACACCGCTTCGCGGCGCCCTGGCCAAGGCCGGACAGTACTTTGCCAACAAGGCCTCGCGCCAGACCTACGACCCGATGCAGTACGCCTGCCAGCGCAACTACGCGCTGTTGTCGACCGACGGCTACTGGAATACAGGACTGGAAACCAGCAGTTTCGGCCCGTTCCAATTCGACAGATCAACCAAGGTCGGCAACCCGGACGGCATTGAACCACGACCGATGAAGGACGATACGCACGCTGTGGTGACCACCGTGACGCCCTACAGCGCACCGGCGAGCCGAACATTGGTCACGACGCAGACAAGCACTCAGAAGTGGACCAATATCATCAGTACCTCGACCCCCGGGACAGGAACTGGCAGGAACGGGAACGGCTGCAGCACCAGCAAGTTTCTCGTCACCACGACGACGCAGACCGCCAACGAAACGCGAACCCAGGGATTCTCGACGCCGCAAACCAGCACGGCTTCGTTCAACCAGACCGTTGTCACCACCGATGGTGTTCAGACCTCGGGCCCGACCAATAGCGCGACCACCTATTCCACGTGGGTCAACAGCGGCGTGGCAGTCCCCTTCAGCACCGACAGCGGCACCCCCACTTTCTCGGGTGGCAACACCAACTCGAATTGCCAAGGGAGTGCCGGCAGCAACTCAACCTCGACAAGCTCCGCCGCCTGGAGCAGTTGGTCATCGATCGTCACCACCTATACGCCGTCCGCCAATGGCACAGTGGGTACATACGTTGCCGGCACCGCGACCCTGACGCCTTCCACAACAGGCGGCTCGCCCAACACGCTGGCCGACGTCGCGGACTTCTACTACGTGAACGACCTGCGCAACAGCTCGCTCAACAATTGCACGTCGTCCAGTTCCGGCAGCAGCCAGGACGTCTGCGCCGACATCGTGCGGCCGGTGGGCGGCGACCCGAACGTCAAGCAGCACATGAACACCTTCACCATCGGCCTCGGGGTGAGCGGCACGCTGCCCTACGACAAGAACTACCTGACCCAGACCGCGGGCACCTATGTGAGCCTCACCAATGGCACCCTGAACTGGCCGACCCCGGCGGAGACAGACAGTGGCGGCAATGCCACCAACGTCGACGATCTCTGGCATGCCGCCGTCAATGGCCGCGGCCAATACTATTCGGCGCTCAACGCCGGCTTGCTGGCCGAAGCCATCAACGGCGTCGTCTCTTCCGTCCAGCAGGTCGCGGGCTCGGCCTCGGCGGCATCGACCAGTTCGCTCGAACTGGTGGCGGGCAACAACAACCAGGTCTACCGGGCCAGCTACACCACCGGGACCTGGACCGGCGACCTGCAGGCCTTCACGCTCAATGCGGCGGATGCCAGCATCGCCGCGACACCGAGCTGGTCCGCACAGACGATCCTCGACACCACGCCAGCCACGAGCCGCAAGATCTATTTCAATGGCACGAGCGGGCTGCAGACCTTCACCTACGGCAACCTGAGCACCGCGCAGCAGGCGTACTTCAACAATTTCTGCTCCCAGGCCTCGGTGGCCACGCAGTGCGCGACGCTCACGACCGCCGACAAGACGCTCGCCAACACCGGCGCCAATCTCGTCAACTACCTGAGCGGCGTGCGCAGCTACGAGACGGCCGTGGCGACCGCATCCACCGACATCAGCACCACCAGTTCCGCGCTCTACCGCGCGCGCGACCATGTGCTGGGCGACATCATCAACGGCGCGCCGGTCCACGTAGGCAAACCGCCCTTCACCTACGGCGATGCCGGCTATGCCGACTTCGTGACGGCGCAGAGCCTGCGCAAGAACGTGGTCTACGTCGCCGCGAACGACGGCATGCTGCATGCCTTCTCGGCCGATCCTTCCGACGGCGGCACCGAACTCTGGGCCTACGTGCCCACCGCCGTGATGCCCAATCTCTACAAGCTGGCCGATGCAAGCTATGCATCGAAGCACCAGTACTATGTGGACGGCGCGCCGGTGATGGCCGACATCCAGGTCGGCGGCACCTGGAAGACCATTCTGGTCGGCGGCCTCAACGAAGGCGGGAGCAGCTACTACGCGCTCGACATCACCGACCCGTCGAACCCGAAGGCGCTCTGGGAATTCACCGATGCCAACCTGGGCCTGAGCTTCGGCAATCCCGTGGTGACCAAGCGCGCCGACGGCACCTGGGTGGTCGCGTTCGCTTCGGGCTACAACAACACCTCGGGCGACGGCCAAGGCCATCTGTATGTGCTGAACGCCGACAGCGGCACCAAGCTGCTCGACATCTCGACCGGCGTTGGCAGCAGCACCGACCCGAGCGGCCTGGCGAAGATCAACACCTGGATCGACAACCCGGCCGACAACACCGGCAAGCGCTTCTACGGCGGCGACCTGAAGGGCAACCTCTGGCGCTTCGACGTCGACAAACTGGTGGCGCCGAACCAGGCCGCGATGCAGCTCGCCAAGTTCCAGATCAACACGACGACACCGCAGCCGATCACGACCAAGCCCGAGTTGGCGCAAGTCTCCGGCAAGCCCGTGGTCCTGGTCGCGACGGGACGCTACCTGGGCGTCTCCGACATCACGGACATGACGCAGCAGAGCATCTACGCCATCAAGGACCCGCTGACAGCCACCGGCTGGGGCGACGTGCGCGCGGATACTGCCGACTTCGTCCAGCAGACCTTCACGGTGGACAACACGACCACCCCCCCTTCCGCTTCCGTCACGAATCTCACGGTCGACTGGACGACCAAGGCCGGCTGGTGGGTCGACCTGCCGCACGCGGGGGAACGCGTGAACACCAACCTGACCCTGCAATTCAACACGCTGGCGATCGCGACCGCCATCCCGAACGGCGATGCCTGCGCGTCGGGCGGCTCGTCCTGGCGCTACTACCTCGACGTGACCAACGGCGGGGTGATCACCACCAACCCCACGGGCGAGCAGTGGAGCAGCAACTCGCTGATCGTCGGCTTGACCTGGGTCAAGGACAGCAACGGCAACATACGCATCATTACGCAGGGCAGCAACGGCGACCTCAAACCCGACACCCCGCCGATCCCCCCGATCACGGGCAGCGGCAGTGCGCACCGGACCTCATGGCGCGAGTTGTCGGACTGATTCGCCGATGACGGCCCTGGCATCGACGACGCTGCCAGGGCCGGGATTCGCGGCGAGGCGGCTCCAGGCCGGGCGCTGGGTGCTGCCGGTCTGCGCCATCTGCTCGCTGGCATTGCATGCGTCGCTGCTTGCCGTCCATGTCGCGCCGAGGCAGGCGGCACACGGCGCGGGCGGCAGTCCGCGGGCCCTCCAGGTGCGTCTGCAGCCTGCGCCGACCGCCGCGCCTTCCGTGACCCCGATCGCGCCGCAGCGGCCGGCTGTCGCAGAGCCGGCCGTTGCAGCGACGCCCGCCGCGCGTCCAGCGCAGCGGGTCGAAGCAGTACCCATCGCCGAGACGCCCGCACCACCGGTTGCAACGACGCCGCCGGCTGCGGGCGCGGAGGCCGCAGCGCCGATCGCCATCGCCTCCTCGGCCGTGGCCACCGCCGACCACGACGACTATGTGCCGCGCCCGTTGTTGTCGGTTCCGCCCGTTGCCATGACGCCGGTCCTCCTCGCGGCGCCGCCGGGCGAGACGGCCCTCGCCCGCTACGTGGGCATCCTGTCGCTCTTCATCGACGAGCAAGGCAAGGTGCAGGACGTCATCGCCGACAAGCCCGACCTGCCTGCCGCGTTCGAGCAGGCTGCGCGAGAAGCCTTCATGGCTGCGCGGTTTGCGCCGGGGCAGATCGATGGACGGGCCGTCAAGTCGCGGCAGCGCGTGGAGGTGGTGTTCGACAATACGCCGCTGGCGGGTCGGTGAGATGCGCGCTCTTTTTGAGCAAAAGATCGGTTCCTGAGCCGCGCTGACTTCGATTTTTTGGATCGAGCGATCCATTCAAGATAAATTCGAGCTCGAAAGCGCGAGTCATGACACCTTCCATCCTCATCACCGGCGGCGCCGGCTACATCGGCTCGCACACCGCGGTGGCGCTCATGGAGGCCGGCCACAAGGTGGTCATCCTCGACAACCTGTGCAACAGCGATGCGCGCGTGCTCGACCGGTTGCGCCGGCTGGCCGGCAACGCCTTCGAGTTCGAACAAGGCGACGTGCGTGATGCCGCGCTGCTCGACCGTGTCCTGGCGCGGCATGCGGTGAACAGCGTCATCCACTTCGCCGGCCTGAAGGCGGTGGGCGAATCGGTGGCCCAACCCTTGCGCTACTTCGACAACAACGTCGGCGGCACCTTCAGCCTGCTGCAGGCGATGGAGCGCGCGGATGTGCGGCACATGGTGTTCAGCTCATCGGCCACGGTCTACGGCGACCCCGAGCAGGTGCCGATTCCCGAAACCGCACCGCTGAAGGCCACCAACCCCTACGGCCGGACCAAGCTCGTCTGCGAAGACATGCTGCGCGACCTGCAGCGCGCCGATCCGCGCTGGAAGATCGCGATGCTGCGCTACTTCAATCCGGTCGGTGCACATCCGAGCGGACTCATCGGCGAAGCGCCCAGCGGTGCGCCCAACAACCTGATGCCCTACATCGCCCAGGTCGCCGTGGGCCAGCGCGACTGCCTGAATATTTTCGGCGACGACTACCCCACGCCCGACGGCACCGGCGTGCGCGACTACATCCATGTGATGGATCTGGCGCGGGGCCATCTGGCCGCACTGGAGCAGTTGGCGAAGCGGCAGCAATCCATCACCGTGAACCTGGGCACCGGCGCCGGCATCAGCGTCAAGCAGCTCGTCGAGACCTTTGCGCGGGTGACTGGGCGGCCCATTGCCCATCGCTATGTCGCCCGCCGTGCCGGCGACGTCGCGGTCTGCTATGCGGACACCACGCTGGCACGCGCCACGCTGGGCTGGCAGGCCGAGCACGACATCGCCCGCATGTGCGAGGACGCGTGGCGCTGGCAGTCGATGAATCCCACGGGCTACACGAACTAATTGGAACGCGCCTCCCATCCTTTGAAGGTGATGCAGGTCATCACCAAGGGCGAAAGCGGCGGCGCGCAGACGCACCTGCTCGCGCTCTGCCTGGCGCTGGCGCCGCGCGTGCACTTCGTGGCCGCGATCGGCGGCGCGTCACCACGCTCGATGTTGGGCGATGAATTGCAGACGCTGGGCATTCCGGTATGCGCCGTGCCGCAGCTCGGCAATTCGCTGTCGCCGCTGCGCACGCTGGCGGCGGTGCGCGCGCTGCTGTGTCTGGTGCGCGAGCACCGGCCCGACATCCTCCACGCGCACAGCTCGGTGGCCGGCGTGGTGGCGCGCATCGCGGGGCGCATCGCCGGCATCCCGGTCATCTATACGGTGCACGGCTTCGGCTTCAAGCCCGAGATTCCGCGGCTGCAGCGCTGGGCTGCCTGGATGGCCGAATGGACCTTGGCGCGACTGACAGCGCACATGGTCTGTGTCTCGAGCCACGAGATGCAACTGGCCCGCCGCCTGCCGATTGCGCGAGGCCGTCTCAGCGTCATTCCCAATGCCGTGGCGGATACGCCCGAGCGTGCGCAACCGGACCACGCGCCGGCATGCATCGTGATGGTCGCGCGCCTGGCGCGGCCCAAGCGGCCCGACCTGCTGCTGCACGCGCTGGCCTTGCTGCGCGCCCGGCTCGGCCACGAGGTGCCGGCAAGCCTGATCGGCAGCGGACCGGACATGGCGGCCCATCGCGCCCTGGCCCGGCAACTGAAGCTGCAGGCGGTGGACTTCACCGGCGATGCCGACGACGTGCCGAAGCGGCTGGCGCAGCACGGTGTCTTCGTCCTGATGTCCGACCATGAAGGCCTGCCCATCTCGGTCATTGAAGCCATGCGCGCCGGACTTGCGATCGTGGCCAGCGATCTCCCCGGCATGCGAGAACTGATCGACGACGGCACGCATGGGCTGCTGGTGGCCAACGAGGCCGGCGCGCTGGCCGAAGCACTTCTTGCGCTGACCGCCGCGCCCGCACTGCGCGCCCGCCTCGGCCATGCGGCGCGCCAGCGCTACGAAGCCCGTTTCACGCCCGCGCCCATGGCCCGCGCAGTGGAAACGCTCTATGGTCAAATCGGCCGCCATGAGCCAGCCAGCGACCCCGCGCGTTGAGCAGCAACAAGGCACCCTCGCGTCGTCGACGGCGCGGCGGCAAGGTGCGCAGCTCGGCTGGTCGCTCGCCGGCATCTCGACGCTGCTGCTGAGCTACCTGATCGCGGTCGGGCTGCACAAGGCCGCTCTGGTCACATACCAGTTCCCGCAGACCGTGCTGTGGTGCGCCCTGCCTTACATGCTGGCCGCGCATTGGCTCTATCGCGGCTCCGGCCTGCCGGCCGCCGAGCGCAGCAGCCTGCTGGTGGTCACCACGGCCATCCCCTTCCTGTTGACGCCGCTCGGCTTCGCGCTGCTGCAGCGGCCTTATTCGCGCGGTGCGGTGATGCTGGTCTATGTGCTGTCCACGGCCTGGTTCGTGCTGGGTGATTGGCTGCATCGGCGGCGTCACGCACAACGGCTGCTCTACCTGGATGCCGGAGTGCCCGCGCGACTGCAGCGTCTGATCGGCAAGGAGCTTTCGCGCAATCCGTCCATTCGCCTGGAACCGTGGCCCAGCGACGCCTCGGCATCCGGGCCGATGCCGGCCGGCGACGGCGTGGTCCTCGAGCGCCATGTGCCGCCCAGCGATGGACGCAGCCAGCTGCTGAGCAGCCTCAAGCTCCATCACGTGCGGCTCTACAGCGTGGAGGCGGTGGCCGAACTCCTGAGCGGCCGGAAGATGCTGCCCGAGGGCGAGGAAGACGACCTGTGGCAGATCGATGGCAACCCGGCCTACGACGTGGCCAAGCGCGCGATCGACGTCGCCCTGGTCCTCCTTTTTGCTCCGCTGTGGGTGCCGTTGACCGCGTTGGTGGCATTGGCCGTGAAGATCGATTCGCCGGGCGCTGCGCTGTTCAGCCAGATGCGCGTCGGCTTGCATGGGCGGCAATTCAGGATCTGGAAGCTTCGCAGCATGCGGCACGAGGCGCTCGACGCCAGTGCTCGTTTTGCCGTGGTCGATGACGAGCGCATCACGCGCCTGGGTCGCTTCATCCGGCGCGCACGCCTGGACGAGTTGCCGCAACTGTGGAACGTGCTGCGCGGCCACATGAGCCTGATCGGCCCGCGCCCGGAACAGGAGCGCTTCGTGCGCGAATTCGCACAGCGGATTCCCTGCTATCCCTATCGCCACCTGGTGCGGCCTGGCCTGACGGGATGGGCGCAAGTGCAACAGGGCTATGCGGGCAACGAGGAAGAGACCGCGATCAAGCTCAGCTATGACCTTTACTACGTCACGCATTACTCGTTGGCGATGGATCTGCTGATCTATTTCAAGACCACCAGGATCGTGCTCACGGGGTTTGGGTCACGCTGAGCGAAACAGCAGCTTCGCCAAGGTCCACAGAAGCGCCGGCGCCCACAGCAAGCCACCGCCCGTGACCAACTGTCGCGCCTGACTGGCCAGCACCGAGGCATAGGCCTGGCGAGACCCGCGCGCGTCGCCCGTCGAAGCCGCGTTGTAGTGCAAACAGACCTCCGGCAGATTGGCGAAGCCGCAATCGAGCCGGCGGCTGGCGCGCAGCCACAGGTCGTAGTCCTCGGCGTGCAGTCCTCCGTGGTAGCCGCCCAGATCCAGAATGGCCTGGCGGCGGTACATCACGCTGGGATGGCACAGCGGGTTGCCCCAGAACAGCGCGCGGCGAATCCGCGCGTCTTCGATCGGCAGCTGCAGGCTTCGCGTCACTTGCCCGCGCGCATCGACATGGTCGTACCAGGTCCCCAGGATCGTGGTTTCCGGGTGCGATTGCATCCATGCGACCTGTCGCTCGAAGCGATGCGGCAGTGCCAGATCGTCGGCGTCCATGCGCGCCACCAGCGGCGCCCGGCACGCATGAAGGCCCAGATTGAGACTGAAGATCAGGCCGCGGACCGGCGTCGTCAGCACGCGCAATGCGGGCCATGTGCGCACGAGATCGTCCAGATAGGCCTGCTCCGCGTCGCCGATCTGCAGGCCGTTCACGACCAGCACGAGGCTGCCTGGTTTCAGGGTCTGGTCGAAGCAGGAAGCCAGCGCGCGTCGCAGCTCGGCATTCAACTGGTGCGTGCACAGGAGGACATCGAACCCGGCGGCGGCTGTCATGGAGCAGCAGAGCGAATCAGACTCTCGTCCATCGCTTCGGAATCCGGTATTGGGCATAGGGATCGTCGTGGACGAACCAGGCGGACGGCGCGCAGATCATCTGCTCGGCCCGACCGCGCCGTTCGGACAGCCATGCGCCCCACCAGCTGAACGAGCTGTTCGCAATGATGTGATGCCGGCACAGCGACATCAGCTGCAGATCCTGCCAGGCGTCGAGGCCCTGGTTGTGGTCGACGAACACGATCTCGCCGTGCAGGAAGTTCAGCGCACCACGGCACCATGCGATGTCATCGGAGAACACGACCCACAGAGGCGGGCCGTGGCGATCCTCGATGCGCCGTGCAGCTTCCTGGTAGTAGGCCATCGGCAAGGTGCCATGAAATCGCGCAGCAGATGGCAGATTGACATAGTCGCCGCGCCGCACATGGATGGCCGCGGAAGGCCTGGACGCTACGGCTTCGCCCAGCTTCTGGCTTTGCGAAGACAGCGCGCGCAGTGGCACCAGATCCTGACTGATTTCCGTCGCATACCTGGCAAAGCAGGTTTCGCTTTGCCAGAAGCCTGCGAGCAAGGTGTCGCCTCGCGTCTCTCGAAGCAGGTTCGGATAGAGCGCTGGGGACTCGGTCAATACGTCGAGCCGCGTCATCCATGCGCCGGGTCTGCCCCAACGCATGGCACGCCGGCACTTCAGCGCTTCGGCCCGTGTCGCAGGACGCGCGTGAATAGCGTACGCGCTCAACTCATAGTGTCGGCGTGTGACTCGCCTGCTGGTGGATTCCAGGGCCGAGAGATCGAGCACCAGCTCTGCGCCCGATGCCAGGGAAAAGGCGCGGCCGCATGCGTATTGGAACAACTGGTTGCCCAGTCCGCCGTTGAGCCGACTGATGATCATGCGCTTCGCCTACTCCAGAGAGCATTCGTCACAAGCGCGTCCATGATTCCCACACAAAGTGATAGCACCAGTCTTGGCGGTGCGTACGGGCCAATGCTGCCCGAATCCGATTACGCCGCGCAATGGCATCCCGGGCAAAGTCGTGAAATTGGACTTGCAGATGGCGTACCCGCGCGATCTTTCCTGTTTCGATCAGGTGTTCCAGTACATCGAACTCGCCGCCTTCGATGTTGAGCTTCAGAAGCGCAACTTCCTGAATATTGAATCGATCCAGAAACTCGTCGAACTGCTCCAGGCGGATGGTCTCCAGTTGACCCGTGGTGTCGCGCGCAATCGAGGATGCATCACCATCCAGCGAAATGCACAGCGTCTGCGGCGATGAAGACAGGCCATAGTTGAAGCAATGGATTTTTTCATCGCTTGCGAATCTCGCCTGGCACTTGGCAAAGAAGCTTAGAACAGGCTCGAACAGATAGACCGTGCAACTGTACTTCTCGTGGATCGCCGCGCTGAAGTCTCCGACGAATCCGCCAAGATCGAACACCATGTCCGCGCTCCCCAGCGGGTAGCTCAGTCGCAAGGTCTGGTCGCCTCGATCCCGTCTCCAACGCACGACGTCTCGTGCCTGCTGGTCGCGCAGGATCCAGCCTTTCGCATACAAGCGAAGTTGACCCAGCCACGCTCTCAATCCGGATGGAACGTACGACCTGATGCTCGACAAAGGGGACAAGGGCATCTCAAATGAGCCTGGTGAGTATCTGGCTGATGGCGCCGGCCCAGCGGGATCGCCGCGAGAGTTTTTCTTCAGGACTCATCAAGGCGTCGACCGAACTCGCCCGTCGTACCTCGAATGGCGCATCGAACTCGAATCCTTGAAAGAAGTAGTCCGGATTCAGCTTGATCACATCCATCCAATTGTTTTCCAGCATCGGGCGCAACCTGGCTGTCACGGGTTCGAAGGCCTTGAACGGAAGATCGGCCTTCGGAATGTAGGAAAGAAGCCGCGTCCGGGGTTCATAGCCGACAACATGGCGATGAACATCGAAGTCGAACATGTACTCGTAGGTCATCTGGGGAAACTCCAGATAGCCCCGCCCTGAGCCCACGCGAAAAATCTCTTGCATGAAAAGCTCGGGCGACGGCACGTGCTCGATCACGTGAGAGGCAATGACGTAGCCGAACGCATCATCGGCAAAGGGGAATCGACCACCATCGTAGAACGAGACTGGCTTGCCCCGGAATTCAGGCGCTGCGACCACATCACCGCGCTGGCGCACCCGCTCTTCCTCTGTCGCCATGCTGAGCTCCAGGTAGTGGGTGGCGCCGGCAAACGGAGTCGATCCCGGGCCAATCTCCAGAACCTTGGCGCCGTTCGGAATGGAGCAGATGCGTTGCGGAAAGAACATGGGGATCAAACAATCTTGCGAAACCAACTCAGGCTCAACAGCAAGCCGAGCGCGTTGATCAACAACCATCCCGCGGCGGCTCCCATGATTCCCTCATGCCTCACCAGCACGGGGGTCAGCAATGCAGTGAGCACCACGGAGCAAATGCTGATGATCAACGGCATCCTGTAGTTTGCCTCCAGCATCCATCCGACATAGCCGACCTGGTAGATGACATTGAGCAGAGTTCCTATCAACAACACCAGCAATACAGGATAGACGGCAACTGCAATTTCGTCGTTGCGCAACCACAGATTCAGCACTGCATGACCCAGCCAAATGTAGAGGGCCATCGTCAATGCGGCGCCCGCCACCCCCAGCGTCAACCAAGTCAGAAAGATCTTGCGTATCTGTGATTTGTTGCCATGGACAGCAAGCAGTGTCGGAAAGATCGCCTGAATCATAGGGTATGTCAAAGACAGCAGCCCCAGGGCCGCGCTTGATGCGATCGCGTAGATGCCGACCTGGTCCAGGGTCACCATCTTGGTGAGGATCAGCTTGTCCATTTGCGTCGTGAGGCCCGAAAGGACCACCGCCAGCGACATCTTCACCGCGCCGGGCAGCAGGTATCTGATCTCCGGCCAGGAAGCGCTGCCTCGCCAGCCGTGCGTGCCGACAGCACGCCATGCCATGGCATAGCGCACCGCACCCTCGGCCACCGCGACGATCACATACCAAACCAACAGCCATTGCAGCGAATGCCACAACCAGACGACCCCCGCGCCCACGCCATAGCGAAACACATGTCCAATTGCGATCGAGACATTGAGAGGACGATGCAGATCCACAGCGAGAAGCAAACTGCGAGGCAATGCGGCGAAGAGCTGTGTCCCGACTAGCAGTGCGCTCGTCATCAGCAGTTGCGTGGCCTCCTGGGAATGCACGTCGGCAGTCAGATTGAGCCAGTGCCTGGCAATCCAACCGCTGGACATCGCCAATGCGAGTGCCAATGCCACGGCGAGCGCGCCGTACAGAGCCTGGCAGCTTGCCAACAAGGATCGAACCGGCTGCGACTGCTGGCCATGCTCACGCGACCGGAGTGCGAACTCTCGCACAAGGACCTGACTAAGACCGCCATCCACCATGATCAGGAGCGCCATGATGGTCATCACCACGCTCATCATTCCCCACTGGGCCTTGCCGAGCACGCCCAGGTAGACAGGGAGCGCCAGCAGCGGTCCCAGCGCGGCGGCGATGGTTCCGAAGTAGTTGAAGAATATGGACTCGACGAGTTTGGATTTCAATGGAGCATCCGTGGCCATGACAGACTTGAGTAGTCACGCACGAAGCGCTTTATTTGTGAACCAGTCTCTAGGAAAAGCCCATCCCAAACCACATTCATCCAAGCGTTCACGGCAAGCTTAGGCGCTTCAACTCAGGGTATTTGGTGGCTGCGAGCCCCGCAACCTGCTCCTTCAATTGCACATACATTTCATCGCCCCATATATGCCTCAATATCTGGATTTGGTGCGCTGCTTCTACTGGCTGTCCGTTCAAAGCCAGCGCCAACGCATAACGAAACAGAACAGGTGGATAGCCGAATCGCTCGGCCACCTTGCGCATCCGCTCCAACTGGTCGGCCTGCATGCCGGGCGTGGCCTCCGTGCGAGCAAATTTCAGGAAGGCTCCCAATTGGGTAAGCACAGGTAATTGAACTGCTGGTGTCACGATGCGGTCTGTGCCAATGCGTGCCGACTCTAGCCGCAATATGCGATAGTTGCCTTCGGCCTTCAAGTAGTCCACAGAAACCGCCACAAAGACAGCGCTGACCATCAGCGTGAAGAGTAACTTGGCCCGGAGGGGTATCCACAACGATGCCCCCTTCGATGGCGATAGCCCGTCGACGGCTCCCATTGCCAATCCAACCGGAATCAAGAAGCTGGCGTAGTCCAACGGATATTCGAGCATCCCGTGAGTAATGACTCCTCCCGCCGCTGCCAGCAACCACGCGGCCCGCGCATCTTGGCAGGCACGTATGCGGGTGGCAAACCACCAGACCAGCACCCCGATGATGAGGCCGCCAAAAGGTACGCCGTTCCACAACAACAGATCCAGGATCAAATTGTGGCTGTGCTCGAAATACTCGCCGATGATCGGGTGATCCTGCGCCACGCGCTGTTGGGCCGCGCCCACCTGCTGCCAGCCGTAGCCCCACAGCGGTTCTCGCCCAATCGCATCAAGCATCGCGTGCCAATATGGCAACCGCTGTCCAGTTCGCATCTGATCGTTCAGGGCACGCCCGGCCGGCAACAGCAGTGCATCACAGACCTTCGGCCATAGCAGCGCACCTGCAACAAACAGCGCACCCAGCGCCAACAATTGCGCGCGCGTGGCGCGCAGGCCTGCGCGTTCCCGAAGGACGAGCCCCCAGATGACAAGCAAGCCAATTTGCAGCCAGCCTGTACGCGACTGAGACATCACCATGCCCAGCAACAAAAAGACGGCACTCGGCCAGAAACCGGCATCGTGCACTTTTTGACGCTGGTGCAGCCAGAGCAAGCCGCACAGCCCCAGAAAGCACACAGTACAGAAGAGATTGGGTTGAGCAACGTTGGCGAATGGCCGACCGCCGGGCGGCAAATCGACCGCATAAATGCCCAGGTTCAAAGCACCAGTCCACTGCACAAGCGCAATGCCGACGGACAACAACGCCGCAAAAAGCCAAGCCCCTGTCAGAGTGATTAACCCATCGCTTCGATTGGAAGAAGCGACCATTGCGCCACCGGCCAGCACGGCGGCTACCCATAGCCAGACATAGAGCACGGCCATTACAGCGTCACCGGCAAAGAGCAGCTTGCCAGTCATGAACTGAACAAAAATCACCATGCCACAGACGACTGCCACACCTGACAGTTGCCAGGACATGCGGCTACCAGCGACTGAACCAACCGCCGGACGAACCACCAGCAATGTCAACAGCAATCCGATGATCGCCAATGCATCGCCCCACGCCGCGGGCCACGGCAAGTAGTGATTGGGTACCAGCCATGCGGCGGCAGTCAGGGCGACAAGGAACTCCGTCAATCTAAGACTCATAAGGGCAAAAGAAAAGGCAGCCGAAGCTGCCTTTTTAGGCTACCCCAATATCACTTAGCCGCGGCAAGAGCCAGGCAAGTACTTCTGCACGATGGTCGTACCATCACCAGCAGAACCACACCGCCAGCTACCAACCTGTTGCGAGGTACCCCCGTAGGTCAGCGGCGCACCACTAGAATCCGTGGGGACAAGCGTGAGGAACTTGCCATCAACACCATTCGTGTCGATCCCAGTTGCTGCGGTGACCTTGATAGCACCATTCAGATCCGTATGGACGGCCATCACATATTTGGAGGTTTGGCTGGCCGATTCACAGCCCCAGTTGTCGGCAGTCATCACCGAGGCCGTGCCCGTTTGATAGACCTCGGAAATGCTGGTACGGCAAGAAGATGCCGCCAGAATAATTTCAGTCACCTTCGCCCGCTTGGTGTAGTCCTGATAAGCCGGCAGCGCCACAGCGGCCAAAATACCAATGATCGCCACAACGATCATCAACTCGATAAGGGTGAAACCCTTTTGCACATTGCGTGCGATGGAACGACGGTTCATTCACAAACTCCAGGTTGGTTGACAGCAGAGGCCCGAGGATGCCCCCGGTGCGCCCTTCTATCCGCAGCATCTGTGCCATGCCCTGGGACACCCTGCGAACCGCCTCCGGCTGCGCATTTGTTCACGAACGCGTTACAACGCGTGACAGGAATTGTTGTACGCCGCGCACAGGGCCTGACAATTTTGTCGGGCCACGCAACCAATCGCGTCAGATGAACAGCACGCCGTCCGCCTGCAGCCAGCGAATGTCCCGTGCCTGCTGCCCCTGCATTTCCCATCCGGTCGCGAAGGCGTCGATCTGGCTCATGATCTCTTCCGTCTCCGCCGGCTTGGTGTGGGTGATGTAGATGGGGTAACTCTTCCCGGGCGCGATTCGGTTCAGTTCGTCCGCCAGGGTGGCGGGCGAGAGATGCAGGGCGCGCTCGGCCAGGGCCTGCTCGCGGTTGCTGAAGGCCGTCTCGATCACGAGCATGGCGACGTCGAGTTCGTTCACGCGGTCCCAGAAGGGCGCGTTGCGTTCGGTGTCGCCGCTGAAGACCCAGTTCGGCCCCCCCTGCGCCGGGCGAACGGCAAAGCCGCAGGCCGGCACCGTGTGGACCGCCGGCAGCACCTCGACCTGCTTGAGGTCGCGCGTGCCCAGTTGCAATTGCTGGCCGATCGCGATGTCGTGAAAGCTCACGAAGGGCGCCTCGCGGCTCGGGATGCTCGCGAAGTCGGGCCAGATGACGTTGTTGAAGACATAGGCGCGCAGCGCCTCGATGGTGGCGCGCAGCGCATGCACGCGCAGCGGCTTCTCGCGGCGGCTGGCCACGGCGTCGAGCATCAAGGGCAGGGCCGCAATGTGGTCGAGGTGCGAGTGGGTGAGCACCACGTCGTCGATGGCCGCCATCTCCTCGAGGGTGAGGTCGCCGACGCCGGTGCCGGCGTCGACCAGCAGATCGCTGTCGACCAGGAAAGAGGTCGTGCGGCAGTTCTTGGCGATGGCGCCCGAGCACCCCAACACACGCACCTGCATCTTGCGACAACCTCGTTTTCTGACAGCGCCTGGCTGCGACTTCGTTACGGACCGGGTTGCGCCATTTCCCGCCGTAGCCTTCGGGCAGCAACGACAGCGAGGCTATACGCAGTGCGCAGCACCGGAAAGGACTTATTTGGCATCTCGCGCCACCTGCGCGAGGCCGATACAGACTGTTGCAGCTGGCGCCTCAGCCGGCGACGAACTGCATGCGGGTGCCGCCGAGTTCGAGCACGTCGCCGTCCTGCAAGGCCACGGCTTCGTTGCCGAGCGGCTCGCCGTTGAGCGCGGTGCCGCCATCGATGGGGGCCACGACGTAACCGTGCAGGCGCCGCGTGACCGCGGCGACGGCGACGCCGGGCTTGCCGATCGTGGTGACGACTTTCTGCAGGCTGACCTCGCGCCCCGCGCCGCTGCCGGAGAGGACGCGGATGACCGCGACGCCGGGCGCGCCGAGCGACGCAGAGACCGTGGGTGCGGACGAAAGGGGCATCGGGCCGGAGGATGTGGCGATGCTGGCGCGGCCCACGGCAGCGCCTTCGGAGGCTGGGCCGCCGACCAGGTAGCGGATCTTGTACTTGCCGACCTCGATGGTGTCGTTGTCCTCGAGGGCCTGCTTCTTGACGGCGCGTCCATTGACGTAGGTGCCGTTGGTGCTGTTGAGATCTTCCAGGTAGACATCGCCGCCGATCATGTGCAGCACGGCGTGCTCACCGCTGATCGCCAGATTGTCGATCACGATGTCGTTGTAAGGCCGCCGTCCCAGCGTGGTGCGGTCCTTGGCGAGCGTCACCTCCTTGATGACGACGCCGTCGATCGAAACGATCATTTTCGGCATGGCCGACTCCTGGATCTCGGTTTCTTGTTCACTTCAAGGGCCCTTGCGGCAGGCAGCTCCTGGAAATTGCTAACTGGATGCCGGCGCTTCGCTTCTGGCGGCTCGGGCGAGGACAACCGAAATATTGTCCCTGCCGCCATTCTCGTTTGCCGTCGCAACCAAAAGTGTTGCTTTCTCCGACAGCCCGATATCTTGTAACAGAAGTGTGAAAAGCTGCGCGTCGGACACCATCTCACTCAAACCATCTGAACATAGCAGGAAAAGGTCGCCGGCCTGCACATCGTGTTCATGCATTTCGAGATTGACCTGGCGCTCGATGCCGAGCGCGCGCGTCACCAGGTTGCGGTGCGGCGACTGAAGGGCCTGTTCGGGGGTGATGGCGCCGGCGTCGAGCTGCTCCTGCAGCAGCGAGTGATCACGGGTGAGCAGCTCCAGCTTCCGATTGCGCAGCCGGTAGCAGCGCGAGTCGCCGATGTGCCCGACGATGGCACGCTGCGGACCGAAGGCGGCCAGCACGAGCGTGGTGCCCATGCCCTGGAGCTGCACATTGGCGACGCCGGCCTCGAGGATGGCCGAATTGGCTTCGTCGGTGCCGGCCTGCAGGGCACGGCGCAAGGCGCGGGCGTGGACCATCGGCCCGGCATGCGCCAGCCAGCGGCCGAAGCTGGCTTGCAGCAGCGCGATCGCCATGCCGCTGGCCACTTCGCCGCCGTTGTAGCCGCCCATGCCGTCGGCCAGCAGCACCAGGCCCAGCGAGGCGTCGAAGGCGATGGTGTCTTCGTTGTTGGTGCGCACCCGGCCCGGATCGGTGAGTGCGGCGAAGTCCCAGGCCAGCGCGCCGGTGCCGGGAGAAGCGGGAGCGCCAGTGATCGCCATGGATGGAGTCGGGTAGAAAGTCAGGTCAGGCGGCCGCCGCATGGCTCGAGCGTGTGCGCAGCCAGCGACCGGTGAGCACGACGAAAACCGCACCCACCGCGGCCGCAGCGTAATGCAGCCACGGATTGTCTTCCAGCGAATCGTGCAGCGACACGTCGCTCACGATCGTCTCGCCCGCGACCCACCCGATGAGCGCGGCACCCAGCATGACGATGATGGGAAAGCGCTCCATGAGCTTGATCATCAGCGTGCTGCCGAAGATCACGAGCGGAATGCTGATCGCCAGGCCGAGGACCAGAAGGACCATGCTGCCCTGCGCCGCCGCGGCCACGGCGATCACGTTGTCCAGGCTCATGATCAGATCGGCCAGCAGGATGGTGCGCACGGCCGCCAGCATGCTGCCGTAGCGCTTTTCCTCGCCCTCGTCCTCTTCCTCTTCACCGAGCAGCTGCACGCCGATCCACAGCAGCAGCAGGCCGCCGACGATCTGTAGGTACGGCAAGGCCAGCAGCTTGGCGGCCACCACGGTGAGCACGATCCGCAGCACCACCGCGGCGCCCGAGCCCAGCAACACCGCCTTGCGCTGTTGATGCGGCGGCAGCGCGCGGGCGGCCATTGCGATCACGACCGCGTTGTCGCCCGAAAGAATGATGTTGATCCAGATGATCTTGACGAGACCGATCCAGAAGTCGGCGGTTTGCAAATAGTCCATGTGTCTCCTCGGTACCGCTCCATGTATTGAAAAAGCGCCCGCAACATGAATTGCGAGCGCTTTGTCCTGCCTCGGTGAATCAGACGGTCAGCATCTCAGAGCAGCGCCTTCAGGCGCTTGGCCAATTCCGAGAAGTTGCGCGTGACGGTGAAACCCGATTCTTCCATGATGGCGAGCTTGGCGTCCGCCGTGTCGGCGCCGCCGGAAATCAGCGCGCCGGCGTGGCCCATGCGCTTGCCGGGAGGCGCGGTGACGCCGGCGATGAAGCCGACGATCGGCTTCTTCATGTGGGCCTTGCACCAGCGCGCGGCTTCGGCTTCGTCGGGGCCGCCGATCTCGCCGATCATGATGACGGCATCGGTGTCGGGGTCGTCGTTGAAGGCCTTCATCACGTCGATGTGCTTGAGGCCGTTGATCGGGTCGCCGCCGATGCCCACGGCGCTCGACTGGCCGAGGCCGATTTCGGTGAGCTGGGCCACGGCTTCATAGGTGAGCGTGCCCGAGCGGCTGACCACGCCGATGCGGCCCTTGCGGTGGATGTGGCCGGGCATGATGCCGATCTTGATCTCGTCGGGCGTGATGAGGCCGGGGCAGTTCGGGCCGAGCAGCAGCGTTTCCTTGCCGCCGGCAGCGACCTTGGCCTTCATCTTGTTGCGCACCTCGAGCATGTCGCGCACCGGGATGCCTTCGGTGATGCAGATCGTCATGTCGAGGTCGGCTTCGACCGCTTCCCAGATCGCGGCGGCAGCGCCGGCCGGCGGCACGTAGATCACCGACACGGTGGCACCGGTCTGCTTGGCCGCTTCCTTGACGGAGGCGTAGATCGGGATATTGAAGATCGACTCGCCGGCCTTCTTCGGGTTCACGCCGGCCACGAAGCAGTTCTTGCCGTTCGCGTATTCCTGGCACTTTTCCGTATGGAACTGGCCGGTCTTGCCGGTGATGCCCTGGGTGATGACTTTGGTGTCTTTGTTGATGTAGATCGACATGACTTGTTCCTTAGGCTTTGACCGCTGCCACGACCTTCTGGGCCGCTTCCGCCATGGTGTCGGCGCTGATGATCGGCAGGCCGGAGTCGGCCAGCAGCTTCTTGCCTTCGACTTCGTTGGTGCCCTTCATGCGCACCACCAGCGGCACTTGCAGGTTGACCGCCTTGCAGGCCGCGATCACGCCGGTGGCGATGGTGTCGCACTTCATGATGCCGCCGAAGATGTTGACCAGGATGGCCTTCACGTTCTTGTTCTTCAGCATGATCTTGAAGGCTTCGGTCACCTTCTCGGGGGTGGCGCCGCCGCCCACGTCGAGGAAGTTGGCCGGCTCGCCGCCGAAGAGCTTGATGGTGTCCATGGTCGCCATCGCGAGGCCGGCGCCATTGACCAGGCAGCCGATGTTGCCGTCGAGGCTGATGTAGGCGAGGTCGAACTTGCTGGCTTCGACTTCGGCCGCGTCCTCTTCGTCGAGGTCGCGGTAGGCCACGATCTCGGGATGGCGGAACAGCGCGTTGGCGTCGAAGTTGAACTTGGCGTCGAGCGCCTTGATGTTGCCGTTGCCTTCGAGGATCAGCGGGTTGATCTCGACCAGGGAGGCATCGGTCTCCATGTAGATCTTGTAGAGCTTCTGGAGCACGTCGACCGCCTGGGCCTGCGAAGCCTCGGGGATGCCGATGCCGGCAGCGAGCTTGCGGCCTTGCGCGTCGGTCAGGCCGACCGCCGGATCGACGTAGTCGGTGATGATCTTCTCGGGCGTGGAGTGGGCCACTTCCTCGATGTCCATGCCGCCTTCGCTGGAGACGATGAACGCGACCTTCTGCGTCGCGCGGTCGGTGACGGCGGAGACGTAGTACTCTTTCTTGATGTCGGCGCCGTCCTCGATGAGCAGGCGACGGACCTTCTGGCCTTCGGAGCCGGTCTGGTGCGTCTTGAGCTGCATGCCGAGGATTTCGCCGGCGAGTTTCTTGACCTCGTCGATGGAGCGCGCGAGCTTCACGCCGCCGCCCTTGCCGCGGCCGCCGGCGTGGATCTGGGCCTTGACCACCCACACGGGGCCGCCGAGTTTCTGGGCGGCTTCGACCGCCTCCTGCACCGTGTACGCCGGAATGCCGCGCGGCACAGGCACGCCGAACTTGGCAAGAATTTCCTTGCCTTGGTACTCGTGAATCTTCATGAGGGTGTCTCTCGGAACGAGGTTGAGAACGGGAGAGTTGTTGGCTGTTGTCCGCGGGCCACGACGCCCGGGTGGCGGGGGCGGCGAACAACCAGGAACTGTATCATGGTGCGCCGCACCAACGTGCGGATCCGTTCCAGCAGTCACATCCGGTTTCCACAGAGGCAATTCCAAGGCCCCCACCATGCTCAAGGTCTTCATCGACGGCGAAGCCGGCACCACCGGCCTCCAGATTCGCGAGCGGCTCCAGACGATGCCGCAGATCGAACTCGCGAGCATCGCGCCCGAGCTGCGAAAGGACGCAGGCGCCAAGGCCGCGCTAATGGCCGGCGTCGATCTGGTCGTGCTCTGCCTGCACGACGACGCGGCCCGTGAATCGGTGGCCCTGATCGACCGCATTGAGGGCCGCCGTCCCAAGATCATCGACGCATCGACCGCGCATCGCACCGCGTCCGGCTGGGTGTTCGGCTTTCCCGAACTGGTCGCCGGCCAGAGCGCGGCGGTCGCCCAGGCCGAGCGGGTGGCCAACCCCGGCTGCTACGCGACCGGCGCGATCGCCATTGTGCGTCCGCTGGTCGATGCCGGCCTGCTGCCGGCCGATCATCCGATCGCGCTGCCTTCGGTCAGCGGCTACTCCGGCGGCGGCCGCACCATGATCGAAGCCTACGAAAAGGGCGAGGCGCCGCTGTTCGAGACCTATGCGCTGGGGCTCAAGCACAAGCACATCCCCGAGATCATGAAATACACCGGCCTCAGCCGCCGGCCGGTCTTCATTCCCTCGGTGGGCAACTTCAGGCAGGGGATGCTGGTGCAGTTGCCGCTGCATCTGGACGACCTGCCCGGCCGCCCGAAGTCGAGCGACCTGCACGATGCGCTGGCTGCGCACTATGCGAAGAGCAACACGCCGGAGCAGTTCGTGAAGGTGCTGCCGCCAAGTGCGGACGGCAAGATCGATGCGCTGGCGCTCAACGACACCAACCAGCTCGAGATCCGCGTGTTCCCGAACGAGGACCATCGCCATGCGGTGGTGATCGCGCGGCTGGACAACCTGGGCAAGGGTGCCAGCGGCGCCGCGGTGCAGAACCTCAAGCTGATGCTGGGCCTCTGACCCGGGCCTTCGCCCTGGCCGCTGGCGCGCTCAGGCCGCTGGCCCAGTCCGGCAGCCGCAGCGGGTCGGCCGCGAGCGCACAGGCACGCTGCCAGGCGCAGGCCACGCGCGGCGTGATGACGCGCGACGCGAATGAATCCGGTGTGTCAGTCATCGAAGTCCGTTCTCAGTACCTTGGCCACCACCGAACCCGAGAAGCCGCGCGCCAGCAGGAAGCGGGTTTGTCTGGCGCGCTCTTTCGCGTCCGCCGGCGGCGCATCGAAGCGGCGTCGCCACAGCACCGTGGCCCGCTCCACTTCGCTGGCCTGCAGACCGGCCACCGCCTCGACGATGGCCTCGGGCGCGATGCCCTTGGCCTGCAGTTCCTGCCGCACCCGCAGCGCGCCGAGCTTCGGTGCGCGCTGATGGATGACCGAGGCGACGACACGCGGTTCGCTGATGAAATCCTTAGCCGCCAATTCGTCGAGCGCGCGCGCCAGCGTGCCGGGTTCTTCCTCGTATTTGGCGAGCTTGCGCTCGAGCTCGGCGCGCGAATACTCGCGCTGGCTCAGGAGGCGCAACGCACGCCCCTTGAGCGAGGGCGCAGCGAATGCCACCTGCGCCTCTTACTTTTCTGATTTCTCGGATTTCTCGGGCTTGTCCGCAGTGCCGTCGGCCGCTTCGGCCAGCAGCGGAATGCCCAGCGATTCGCGCACCTTGTTCTCGATCTCGCGCGACAGCGACGGGTTCTCGCGCAGGAACTCGCGCGCGTTGTCACGGCCCTGGCCGATCTTCTCGCCGTTGTAGGCGTACCAGGCGCCCGACTTGTCGACGATCTTGGCGGTCACGCCCATGTCGATGATCTCGCCTTCGCGGCTGATGCCCTCGCCGAACAGGATGTCGAACTCGGCCGTCTTGAAGGGCGGCGACACCTTGTTCTTCACCACCTTGACCTTGGTCTCGTTGCCGATGGCCTCGTCGCCCTTCTTGATGGTGCCGATGCGGCGGATGTCCAGCCGCACCGAGGCGTAGAACTTCAGCGCGTTGCCGCCGGTGGTGGTTTCGGGCGAGCCGAACATCACGCCGATCTTCATGCGGATCTGGTTGATGAAGATGACCATGCAGTTGGTCTTCTTGATGGTGGCCGTGAGCTTGCGCAGCGCCTGGCTCATCAGGCGGGCCTGCAGGCCGGGCAGCGAGTCGCCCATCTCGCCTTCGATTTCGGCCTTGGGCGTGAGCGCGGCGACCGAGTCGATCACGATCAGGTCGACCGCGCCGGAGCGCACCAGCGAATCGACGATCTCGAGGGCCTGCTCGCCCGTGTCGGGCTGGCTGATGAGCAGGTCGGACAGGTTGACGCCGAGCTTCTGCGCGTACTGCACGTCGAGCGCGTGTTCGGCATCGACGAAGGCACAGGTACCGGCCTGGCGCTGCATCTCGGCGATGACCTGCAGCGTGAGGGTGGTCTTGCCCGAGGATTCCGGTCCGTAGATCTCGATGACGCGGCCGCGCGGCAGGCCGCCGACGCCGAGCGCGATGTCAAGGCCCAGGGAGCCGGTGGAAACCACCTGGATGTCTTCCAGCGCCTCGCCCTCGCCCAGCCGCATGATCGTGCCCTTGCCGAACTGCTTTTCGATCTGGGCCAGCGCGGCCTGGAGGGCCTTGGCCTTTTCGCTGTTGGCGACCGAGATGCTTGCGCCCTTGACGACTGCGTCCATTGGAAAGCTCCTTGAATATCAATGGGTTGTGTGGAGGGCATCCGCTTTCTGCTTTTAATTACAGCCTGGATGCTTGAACAGTAGTGTAGGGGTGGATAGATCGGGAAAAACTGATTTTTTGGTCAGTTTGCTTTACTATTTGCGAATGGCCGATCCTGCCTTTCCCGCCGACCCCGACACCTGGCGCCAGACACATCTGGGCCGCTTGCTGGGCCATGCGATGCGCCGCTTCGACGAGCGCGTACTGGCGTTGATGGCGCACGATGCCGATGTGCCGCTCGCGCTGTCGAACCTCGCCGCACGCGCGCAGGTGAGCGCGGCGCACGTTCACATCACCCGCCACCTCGCGCGCGAAGGCTCGCGGCTCACCGTGCTGGCCGAGCGCGCCGGCATGACCAAGCAGGCCATGGGCGCACTGGTCGACCAGTGCGAGGCCTGGGGCCTGGTGACGCGCGGCCCCGATCCGCGCGATGCGCGGGCGCGGCGCGTGCTGTTCACGGCCGACGGCCTGGCCTGGCTCCAAGCCTTCCGCCACGCGGTGGCGCAAGCCGAACAGGAGTTTCGCGCCAGCGTCGGCGACGAGATCGCGACCGTGGTCACCCTCGGCCTCGAAGCCTATGCAGCGGCCTAGAATTCGGACGGGGAATGTGGTCAGACGGCCTTCCAAAGGCCGCGACATGTGGAGACTCGCATGCGAATCCTGATTGCCGAAGACGACCAGGTCCTGGCCGATGCGCTGCTGCGCAGCCTGCGCAATGCCGGCGCCGCGGTCGACCACGTGGCCAGCGGCTCGCAGGCCGACGCCGCGCTGATGACCAACAGCGAATTCGATCTGCTGATCCTCGACCTGGGCCTGCCCAACCTGCACGGCCTTGAAATCCTCAAGCGGCTGCGCGCCCGCGGCTCGCAGCTGCCGGTGCTGGTGCTGACGGCCGCCGACAGCGTCGAGGAGCGCGTCAAGGGCCTCGACTACGGCGCCGACGACTACATGGCCAAGCCCTTCTCGCTGCAGGAGCTCGAGGCCCGCGTGCGGGCCCTGACACGGCGCGGCATGGGCACCACCAGCAACGCCATCAAGCACGGGCCGCTGGTGTACGACCAGGCCGGCCGCGTCGCGACCATCGACGGCAAGATGATCGAGCTGTCGGCGCGCGAGCTCGGCCTGCTCGAAGTCCTGCTGCAGCGCGCCGGCCGCCTGGTGAGCAAGGACCAGCTGGTCGAGCGCCTGTGCGAATGGGGCGAGGAAGTGAGCCTGAACGCGATCGAGGTCTACATCCACCGCCTGCGCAAGAAGATCGAAAAAGGGCCGGTGCGCATCGCCACCGTGCGCGGGCTCGGCTACTGCCTCGAAAAAATCGCTTGAAGCTTTTCCAGCGCGCGCAGCGCTCGCTCTTCGGCGAGATCCTCGATTGGATGCTCACGCCGCTCCTGCTGCTGGTGCCGGTCAGCATCGGGGTCACCTGGCTGGTGGCGCAGGGCATCGCCAACGCACCGTACGACCGGGCGCTGGAATACAACGCCCAGACGCTGGCGCGCCTCGTGAAGGTACGGCCGAACGGCGTGGACTTCGTGCTGCCGCAGCCGATGCGCGAGATCCTGCGGGCCGACGGCACCGACCGCGTGTACTACCAGGTGCTCGACGAGCAAGGCCAGCTGCTCAGCGGCGAGCGCGATGTCCCGCGTCCCAACTCCGACGATCCGCCCGTGCCGGGCACGGTGTACCTGCGGGATGGCGAGATGCGCGGCAAGCCGGTGCGCGTGGCCTCGCTCTGGGTGGTGGGCGCTTCGCCCGACACGCCGACCGTGCTGCTGCAGGTGGCCGAAACGCGGCAGAAGCAATCCGTGCTGGCGATGGAAATCATCAAGGGCGTGCTGCTGCCGCAGTTCGCGATCCTGCCGCTGGCGGTGCTGCTGATCTGGCTGGCGCTGGTGCGCGGCATCAAGCCGCTGTCGGTGGTCGAGGCTCGCATCCGCGAGCGCCGGCCCGACGACCTGAGCCCGCTCGACGAATCGTCCGTGCCGCTCGAGGTCGTGCCGTTGGTGCTGTCGGTCAACGAGCTGCTGGGCAAGCTCAAGGACTCGATCGGCACGCAGAAGCGCTTCCTGGCCGATGCGGCGCACCAGCTCAAGACCCCGCTCGCAGGGCTGCGCATGCAGGCCGACCTCGCGCAGCGCGAAGGCGCGAATGCCGACGAGCTCAAGCAGTCGCTCAAACAGATCGGCCGCGCCAGCGTGCGCGCCACGCACACGGTGAACCAGCTGCTGTCGCTGGCGCGCGCGGAGGGCAGCGGCGCCAGCATCGGACGGCAGCCTTGCGATCTTGCGCGCCTGACGATCGAGGTGGTGCGCGAAGCGGTGCCGCGTGCGATCGAGAAGCGCATCGACATCGGCTATGACGGTGCCGAAGCGGGCGCCCCCGGCGTCCTGCTCGAAGGCAATCCGACGCTGCTGAAGGAGCTGGTGCGCAACTTGGTCGACAACGCGCTCAACTACACGCCTTGCGTGCCCGAGCGGCCCGGCGTGATCACCGCACGGGTGCTGGCCGACCCCTTCGGCCGCATCATCGTGCTGCAGGTCGAGGACAACGGTCCCGGTATTTCCGAGAGCGAGCGCGAGCTGGTGTTCGAGCCCTTCTACCGCGTGCTCGGCAACGAGGCCGATGGCTCGGGGCTGGGGCTGCCGATCGTGCGCGAGATCGCGCGGCAGCACGGCGCGACGGTGAGCCTGGAGGATGCGCATCCCGGCCAGCGGCCGCCCGGCACGCGCTTCAGCCTGCGCTTCGATGCGGGCACCGGCGATCGCCGCAGCATTGGCACCAGCTAGGACCCGGGTGCCGACGCGGGCCTCCCCGGCGCCGCAGGTGCATCCTTGTCGATTCGCAGCACCTCCGGCCGGATCTGCTGCAGCAGGCGCTGCGGCTCCCGCTCGCTGAAGCGCGCCGGCTCCATCCCGAACATGGCGAGCGCACCGTGGGTCCAGGCGTAGTACCCCAGGTTCGCGAGCAGCAGAAGAACGGCAACGACGCGCAGCATCGTCAGGGCTGCGTACGGCGCGGCCGCACGCTGACTTCGGAGCTGCTGACCGTCTTCATGCCCGATGCGGTGCGCACCAGCAGCTCGCCGCCCCAGCCCACGCCTTCGCAATGGCCCTCGGTGCCGTCGCTGAGCGTCACCTCGCGGCCACGCAGGGTGTCGCGCGCGGCGAAGCGCTCGGCGAAGGCCGCGAAGCCCTGCGCCGCGAACAGCTGCACATTGCGCACCAGCGGCAGCACGACTTCGCGCAGCAGCTCGGGCGCCGTGGCGAGCGGACGCCATTGCCGGATCCAGGCAGGCTCGGTGGACAGGCCCGCGGCTTCGCGCGCACCGACATTGAGGCCGATGCCGATCACCAGATAGCGCTCGGCCGCGTCGGGCTGCAGCAGCGCCGTCTCGATCAGGATGCCGCCGAGCTTGCGGTCCTCGACCCACAGGTCGTTCGGCCACTTGAGCCTGACGCCCGCCGTATCGGAGGCATCGAGGCTTTCGGCGACGCTGACGCCGACCGCCAGCGAAAGTCCCGACCAGTCCCGCGGTGCCAGCGGCAGCCCGAGGGAAAAGGTCAGCGATGCGGGCGCGCGCGCGTCCTGCGCGCTGTGCCAGGTACGGCCCAGGCGGCCGCGGCCGGCGGTCTGCCGCTCGGCCACCAGCAGCACCGGCGCAAAACGCCCGGCGCGCACGCGGCGCATCAGCTCGGTGCTGGTGGAATCGATCTCGGGAACGACCTCGACTGCGAGGCCGGGCAGCAGCGGCGCCAGCGCTTCGGCGATCTCGTCCTCGAACCAGGCGTCGGCCATGTTCAGTCCTTGCCGGCTTTCGCGCCCTTGTTCTTCTTCGCGTCGCCGCCCTTGCCGTTCTTTCCGGCCTTGGCCTTGTCCTTTTTCTTCTTGCTCTTCTTCTTGTCGTCGGACTTGGGCGCCAGCAGCGTGCCGCGGCAAAGCTTTGATCCGCACCAGCAGGGGAATTCGGCCTTGAGCTTCTTGGTGTAGGGCTCGTCGATGATCAGGCCGTAGTCGTAGCTGAGCTCTTCGCCGGCCGGGATGTTGCGCAGCGCCTTGATGAAGACGCGGCCGTCCGTCTCGTCGGCTTCGCAGTTGGGTTCGCAGGAATGATTGATCCAGCGCGCCGCATTGCCGTTGACGACAGCATCGATCACGCGCCCGTCATCGATGTGGAAGTAGAACGTATGGTTGGGCTGCGAAGGATCGTGCGGATGGCGGCGCAAGGCCTCCTTCCACGTGATGATCTCGCCCTTGTATTCGATCAGCGTCTCGCCCTCCGCAATATCCTGCACGGCGAACACGCCGTTGCCGTGGACGGCCGAGCGCCGCGTCTGGATGCGGCGACCGCCGGAAACGAGAGATTTGGAAGGCATCGCCGAAGTCTGTTAGTTTGAATATGTACGCATGCGCGTGCGCGCACGCACGCGAGAAGCGCCAGATTGTAAGGATGACTTGTTGATGAAGACTTTGGTAATTGCAGAGAAGCCGTCGGTGGCCCAGGACATCGTCCGCGCGCTCACGCCCGTGGCCGGCAAGTTCGACAAGCACGAGGAGCATTTCGAGAACGACCGCTACGTCGTCACGAGCGCGGTCGGCCACCTGGTCGAGATCCAGGCGCCCGAGGAATTCGACGTCAAGCGCGGCAAGTGGAGCTTTGCCAACCTGCCGGTGATTCCGCCGCGCTTCGACCTGAAGCCGGTCGACAAGACCAAGACCCGCCTCAATGCGGTGGTGAAGCAGGCCAAGCGCAAGGACGTGACCCAGCTCGTCAACGCCTGCGACGCGGGCCGCGAGGGTGAGCTGATCTTCCGCCTGATCGAGCAGTACGCCGGCGGCAAGGCGCCGCTGGGCAAGCCGGTCAAGCGGCTCTGGCTGCAGTCGATGACGCCGCAGGCGATCCGCGACGGCTTCGACCAGCTGCGCACCGAGCAGCAGATGCAGGGTCTGGCCGACGCCGCCCGTTCGCGTTCCGAGGCCGACTGGCTGGTCGGCATCAACGGCACGCGCGCCATGACGGCGTTCAACTCGCGCGACGGCGGTTTTTTCCTCACCACCGTCGGCCGCGTCCAGACGCCGACGCTGTCGGTGGTGGTCGAGCGCGAGGAGAAGATCCGCAAGTTCGTCAGCCGCGACTACTGGGAAGTACATGGCAGCTTCCTGGCCGAGGCCGGCGAATACCCCGGCAAATGGTTCGATCCGGCCTGGAAGAAGCCGCCGCCCGGCCCCGACGGCGTGCCCGATCCCGAGCAGCGCGCCGACCGCGTCTGGAACCAGCGCGAGGCGCTCGCGATCGCCGAGGCCGCGCGCGGCAAGCTGGCCAGCGTCACCGAGGAAAGCAAGCCCACCACGCAGGCCTCGCCGCTGCTGTTCGACCTGACCTCGCTGCAGCGCGAAGCCAACGGCCGCTTCGGCTTCAGCGCCAAGACCACGCTCGCGCTGACGCAGAGCCTGTACGAACGCCACAAGGCGCTGACCTATCCGCGCACCGACTCGCGCGCGCTGCCCGAGGACTATCTGCCGGTCGTCAAGGACACGATGGGCATGCTGGCCCACAGCGGCATGAAGCATCTCGCGCCCTTTGCGCAGCAGGCGATCGACGGCAACTACGTCAAGCCGTCCAAGCGCATCTTCGACAACGCCAAGGTCAGCGATCACTTTGCGATCATCCCGACGCTGCAGGCGCCGAGCGGCCTCTCGGATGCCGAGCAGCGGCTCTACGACTTCGTGGTGCGCCGCTTCCTGTCGGTGTTCTTTCCGAGCGCCGAATACCAGGTCACGACGCGCATCAGCACGGTCGAGCATGCCGGCAGGAAGTACCCGTTCCGCACCGACGGCAAGGTGCTGGTCAAGCCGGGCTGGCTCGCAATCTACGGCAAGGAAGCCCAGGACGACGAGAAGGAAGACGACAAGGACGGCAAGCGCCTGGTACCGGTCAAGCCCGGCGAAATGGTGAAGGTCGAATCGGTCGAGCCCAAGGGCCTGAAGACCCGCCCGCCCGCGCGCTATTCCGAAGCCACGCTGCTGGGCGCGATGGAAGGGGCAGGCAAGACCATCGACGACGACGAATTGCGCGAGGCGATGCAGGAGAAGGGCCTCGGCACCCCAGCCACGCGCGCCGCCACGATCGAAGGGCTGATCGCCGAGAAATACATGCTGCGCGAAGGCCGCGAGCTGATCCCGACCGCCAAGGCCTTCCAGCTCATGACCCTGCTGCGCGGCCTCGGCGTCGAGGAGCTCTCCAAGGCCGAGCTCACCGGCGAATGGGAATACAAGCTGGCGCAGATGGAACACGGCAAGCTCAGCCGCGACGCCTTCATGCGCGAGATCGCCGAGATGACGCAGCACATCGTCAAGAAGGCCAAGGAGTACGACCGCGACACCGTGCCGGGCGACTACGCGACGCTGTCGACGCCCTGCCCCAACTGCGGCGGCGTGGTGAAGGAGAACTACCGCCGCTACACCTGCACCGGCAAGCCAGGCCAGGAGCCGTGCGGCTTTTCCTTCGGCAAGTCGCCCGCCGGCCGCACCTTCGAAGTGGCCGAGGCCGAAGCGTTGCTGCGCGACAAGCACATCGGCCCGCTCGAAGGCTTTCGCTCGAAGGCGGGCTGGCCCTTCACGTCCGAGATCATCCTCAAGTTCGACGAGGAGGCGAAGAACTGGAAGCTCGAGTTCGATTTCGGCGACGACAAGAATGCCGAGACCGGCGAGATCGTGGACTTCAGCGGCCAGCAATCGCTGGGGCCGTGCCCCAAGTGCGGCGCGCGCGTCTTCGAATACGGCAGCAACTACGTCTGCGAGAAGTCGGTGCCGACGGTCGAACAGCCGACGCCGAGCTGCGATTTCAAGACCGGCAAGATCATCCTGCAGCAGCCGGTGGAACGCGCACAGGTCGAGAAGCTGCTCGCCACCGGCAAGACCGACCTGCTCGACAAGTTCGTCTCGATGCGCACGCGCCGCGCGTTCAAGGCCTTCCTCGCCTGGAACAAGGACGAGGGCAAGGTGACTTTCGAATTCGAGCCCCGCACCAGCAAGTTCCCGCCGCGCAAGACCTTCACCAAGGCAGCGCCCACGGCTGCCGCGAAGAAGACTGCAGCGCCCGCCGCCAAGGCTGCGAAAGCCGCACCGGCGAAGAAGGCCGCGGCCAAGAAAGCCGCTGCGCCCAAGGCGCCCCGCAAGCCCGGCGCCGGCCTGAAGCCGAGCGACGCACTGGCCGCGGTGATCGGCGCCGAACCCGTGGCGCGCACCGAGGTCATCAAGAAGCTGTGGGACTACATCAAGACCCACGGACTTCAGGATAAGGTGAACAAACGTGCCATCAATGCCGACGCCAAGCTCAGGCCGGTCTTCGGCAAGGACCAGGTGACGATGTTCGAGCTCGCGGGTATCGTGGGCAAGCATCTCGGTTGAACAAGGGACATTCCATGAAGACGCTCATTGCACTGTTGTTCGCGACGACGCTTTGCGCGCTCGCCGGCTGCGCATCGCGCGGCGCCAGCGACGGCGACCGCGCCGCCACGACGACCGGTGGCAGCGGCATCACCGTGTTCGGCACGGTGGATGCGGCGGTCAGCGGGACGCGCAACCGCTGATCAGCGCATCAGCAGCGCCTGCTTGAGCATCCGCGCCGCGCGGTTGCGGATGCGGCCGGGCGCGCTGCGCAAGGTCGACCTGGGACTGACCTTCGCGGTCGCGCAGGCCCACAGGAAATCCTGCAGGATCGCCGTGTCGTCGACGGTGTCGGTGCTGCCGAACTTGTGGAACTCCGGATGCCATTGCGTCGCCGCGATGTAGCTGCGGCCGCGCTCGGGCCTGCGGCGGATCGCCTCGGGCACGCGGTCGGGCAGGCTCCAGGCCTCGACCTCGAAGCCGGGCGCCAGGTCCTTCACACCCTGGTGATGGATGCTGTTGACGCGCGCCGTGTCGATGCCGGGATAGAGTTTGGACAGGCGCGAGCCGGGCGTGATGCCGACTTCGTGGAAGTTCTGGTCGTAGGTCACCGGATCGCGGTGCCGCAGCCCGTCCGGATGCTGTGCCTCGATGTCCTGGTAGAGCGTGCCGCCGAAGGCCACGTTGATGAGCTGCAGCCCGCGGCAGACGCCGAAGATGGGCTTGCCTGCCTGCTCGAAGGCCTCGACCAGCGCGAGGTCGTAGAGGTCGCGGATGCGGTCGCCGACCCACGCGTCCTTCAGCGGCACCTCGCCGTAGCTGCCGGGCCAGACGTCGGCGCCGCCGTGCATCACCACGCCGTCGAGCCACTCCGCGTAGTGCGACAGCTTGGTGTCGCCGCGCGCCGTTTCGCCGGTCGGGCAGGGCACCATCACCACCATCGCGCCGGCCGACATCAGCCAGTGCGTGATCGACTGCTCGACGTACTGCAAGGTCTTGTTGGTGAACAGCGAACGCGCGGGGTCGGCATGGGAGAAGCAGGCGGACAGCCCGATCTTCAGACGACCGGAAACGGTTTGTGACATCGCATTCAGCGCCGCGTGCGGCACGCAGCCCTTGGTTGACGGAACAATCATTGTGCTGCGTTCCGATAGCCCCCGCAGGCCCCGAGGCACCCGACGGCACGTCGGACGGTGCCGTACGTGACTATGATTTTGGAAGCCGCCGTACCGGCAACGCTTTCACCGAGGAGACGACACATGAAGACCATCCAGGGTCCGGCCATCTTTCTGGCCCAGTTCGTGGGCGACGCCGCACCCTTCGATTCGCTCGACGCGATCGCGGGATGGGCTTCGAAGCTCGGCTACAAGGGCGTGCAGCTACCGAGCTGGGACACGCGCCTGTTCGACCTGAAGAAGGCCGCCGCGAGCAAGACCTATTGCGACGAAGTGAAAGGCACGCTGGCGCAGCACGGGCTCGAGATCACCGAGCTGTCGACCCATCTGCAGGGCCAGCTCGTCGCCGTGCATCCGGCCTACGACGCGGGCTTCGACGGCTTTGCCGCGCCCGAGGTCCGCAACGATCCGGTCCGGCGACAGCAATGGGCGGTCGAGCAGCTGCATTTCGCGGCGCAGGCTTCGGCGCATCTCGGCCTCACGGCGCACGCGACCTTCTCGGGTGCGCTGGCCTGGCCCTATCTCTATTCGTGGCCGCCGCGTCCGCCGGGCCTGATCGAGGAAGCCTTCGACGAGCTCGCGCGCCGATGGAAACCGATCCTCGACGCCTTCGACGAGGCCGGCGTCGACGTCTGCTACGAGATCCATCCGGGCGAAGACCTGCACGACGGCGTGACCTACGAGATGTTCCTCGAGCGCGTGGGCCAGCATCCGCGCGCTTGCCTGCTGTATGACCCGAGCCATTTCGTGCTGCAGCAGCTCAACTACCTCGACTACATCGACCACTACCACGAGCGCATCAAGATCTTCCACGTGAAGGACGCGGAGTTCAATCCGACCGGCAAGCAGGGCGTGTACGGCGGCTTCCAGCCATGGCTCGACCGGGCCGGGCGCTTCCGCTCGCTCGGCGACGGGCAGGTCGACTTCGGCGCCATCTTCTCGAAGCTGGCCGCCTATGATTTTCCCGGCTGGGCGGTGCTCGAGTGGGAATGCTGCCTGAAGCATCCGGAGGACGGTGCGCGCGAGGGCGCCGAATTCATCGCGCGGCACATCATCCGCGTGGCCGACCGCGCCTTCGACGACTTCGCGGGCGGCAACGCCGACGCCGCCGCCAATCGAAAGATGCTGGGCATCGGATAACCCCACCCCGGCGCGAGCCAGGAACACCGCGGATCCGGCTCCGCCGGTCCGCCGGTGTTGCCCCCGGCAGGGGGTTGGCGAAGCGACACGAAGTGCGCGCAGCCTGGGGGCGAGCCCTAAATGCTTTCAGGCTTTCGCAGCGTCTGCATGCGGTCGATCGCGTGGACCTTGACCTTGCGAACCTCCGAGCCCTGGCGCACCGTGAGCACCACCTCGCTCTCGGGCGCCGCCCGCTTCCACAGCTGCTTGTAGAAGGCCTCGAGGGTGCGGACCTCGACACCGTCGATCTCCAGCACCACGTCACCGGGCTGCAGGCCGGCCGCCAGCGCGGGGCCCGAGCGATCGACACGCACGATCTCGACCTGCCCGTCGTGTTCCGATGAAGAGATGCCGAGCCACGGCCGCACGCTCGCGCGCGTCGTGCCCGTGGCCTGCAGCTCGGCGAGCACCGGACGCAGCAACTGCACCGGCACGAACATGTTGCCCGGCGGCCCATGATCGGGGCCGCCCGTCTCCATCACGAACAGGCTGCCGATGCCGAGCAGTTCGCCATTGCGATTGAAGAGCGCCGCGCCGCTGTGGTTGATCACCGGCGGGCTGGTGAAGAGCGCAGTGTCGATGTAGTACTCCCAGTAACCGGAGAAGGGCCGCGTCGCGACCAGCCGCGTGAACGCGACCTCGGTGCCGCTGCTGCTGCCGGTCGCGACCAGGAGCGGCTCGCCGGCCTTCACCGAGGCGACGCCGGCGAACGGCACCGGCTCGATGCCGCGCAGCGGCACCAGCGGCCGCACGAGGCCGAAGCCGGTGGCGAGGTCGTAGGCGACCTCGCGTGCCGGCAGGACATGGTCGTCCTGCGTGACGATCTCGATCGTCTCGGCCTCGAGCAGCAGGTAGCCGATGGTGAGGATCAGTCCGTCGGGCCCGATCACCACACCCGATCCGACGCGCTCCCGGCCCAGGCTGTCGGCGGACTTCGCGCCGTCGATCGCGGCCACGCGCAGCGCCACGACCGCATCGCCGGCGCGCTGGAGCGCCTGGACTTGCGCGCTGCCGGGTCGGCCATCGGACCGGGAGACGAGGGTGGCGGCCAGCAGGCCCGGGAAGGCGAAGAACAGCAGGACGCCGGCGATCAGCAACCGGGCCCCCCATCGTGCGGCGCGCAGGGCCACAGGCCCGGACGGCGGCATGAACCGAACCGGCGATCCGTGAATTTCCATGGCAGCGCTCCTGGGAACGATGGTGCCGCCATGGTGCGCCGCGAGCGAGCGGCTCGCAAGCCCGTGCCGCGCACCATAAACAGCAACACTCGTGCCAGATCGGCTAGAATGCAGGGTTCGTTTCGATATCACGACGAAGCACGTTTCGTCATCGCGCCGGCTGACCTGGAATCTCCAGGCCTTCACTCACAAGCCGGCCCTCACAGTGTGTTGGTGCGCCAGACCGGGCGCCCATGATTGCCACCACTGCCTTCGTACTTGTTGAAGCGAACAGCGCGCTGTCCGCTCCGGTGGGCGCCATTTCCGGCCGGCCTGCGCTTTTGTTTTTTCAATTATCTTCAGCGCTGTCGCGGCGTCGCGGCACGCAAGGCTTTCATGGACATCATTCAACACAGCATCGCGGTGGGCAAGTACCTTGTCTCGCCGCTCGTCAAGGATCTGGACGACGGCCGCTTCGCGGCTTCGGTCTCGATCCGCTCCGGGCACGGCAGCGGCACGCACGATCGCGTGATGCGCTTCACGCCGCGCTTCGCCAACCAGGCCGCCGCCATCCGCTACGCCCTCGACCAGGGACTGGCCTGGGTGCGCGAACGCACCCTGCCCCGCGGCACGGCGATCCCCTGCGCGGCCTGCTGAAGCGGCCCCGCAGTTTCAACCCATCACGACCATCATTCAGAGGACCACATGCCCAAGGAAGAACTGATCGAAATGAACGGCGCAGTGACCGAAGTGCTGCCCGACTCCCGCTACCGCGTGACCCTGGACAACGGTCACCAGCTCATCGCCTACAGCGGCGGCAAGATGCGCAAGCACCACATCCGCATCCTGGCCGGCGACAAGGTGTCGCTGGAGCTGTCGCCCTATGACCTGACCAAGGGCCGCATCACCTTCCGTCACCTGGAACGCCGCGGCCCACCGCCGGTCAACTCCAACAACAACGCGCCGCGCCGCTGATCGACGCCCGCGTGACCCCCACAGGATCCGCCGCCGACTTCGCTTCGCTGCCGCTCACGCCGCAGACGCTGGCGAACCTGACGCAGCTCGGCTATCTGCAGATGACGCCGATCCAGGCGGCCAGCCTGCCGGTGGCGCTGCTCGGCCGTGACCTGATCGCGCAGGCCAAGACCGGCAGCGGCAAGACCGCCGCTTTCGCGCTGGCGCTGCTCGCCAACCTCAACCCGCGCCGCTTCGCCATCCAGTCGATGGTGCTGTGCCCGACGCGCGAACTGGCCGACCAGGTGACGGCGGAAATCCGCCGCCTGGCCCGCGCCGAAGAAAACATCAAGGTGGTCACGCTTTGCGGCGGCGTCGCCTTGCGCGGGCAGCTCGCGAGCCTCGAGCACGGCGCCCATGTCGTGGTCGGCACGCCGGGCCGCATCATGGACCACCTCGAACGCGGCAGCCTGAAACTCGAAGCCCTCAACACGCTGGTGCTCGACGAAGCCGACCGCATGCTCGACATGGGCTTCTTCGACGACATCGCCAAGGTCGCCCGCCAGTGCCCGAAGGAACGCCAGACGCTGCTGTTCTCGGCCACCTACCCCGAAGGCATCGCCAAGCTCAGCGCGCAGTTCATGAAGAGCCCGCAGCAGATCACGGTGCAGGTGCAGCACGAGGAAGGCAAGATCCGCCAGCGCTGGTACGAGGTGAAGGACAGCGAACGGCTGCACGCCGTGAGCCTGCTGCTCAACCACTTTCGCCCGGCCAGCACGCTGGCCTTCTGCAACACCAAGCAGCAGTGCCGCGACCTGGTCCAGGTGCTGCAGGCCCAGGGCTTCAGCGCGCTGGCGCTGTTCGGCGAACTGGAGCAGCGCGAGCGCGACCAGGTGCTGGTGCAGTTCGCCAATCGCAGCTGTTCGGTGCTGGTCGCCACCGACGTCGCAGCGCGCGGCCTCGACATCGCGCAGCTCGAAGCGGTGATCAACGTCGACGTGACGCCCGATGCCGAGATCCACATCCACCGCATCGGCCGCACCGGACGCGGCGATGCAGAAGGCCTGGCATTGAGCCTCGCCGGCATGGACGAGATGGGCAGCGTCGGAAAGATCGAGCAGCTGCAGGGCCGCGAGTCCGAATGGCATCCGCTGGCCGAACTCACCGCCGATGCCCAAGGCCCGCTGCGGCCACCGATGGCCACGCTGCAGATCGTTGGCGGCCGCAAGGAGAAGATCCGCGCCGGCGACGTGCTGGGCGCGCTCACCGGCGAGGCCGGCTTCGCCAAGGAACAGGTCGGCAAGATCAACGTCAACGAGTTCTCCACCTACGTGGCGGTCGACCGGCGCATCGCGCGCGAGGCCGCGCACAAACTTTCCACCGGCCGCGTCAAGGGCAAGACCGTGAAGGTACGGCTGCTCGACGATGTGGCCTAATCACGTCCTTCGATTTCTTTTTATCCGAGCGTCCCATGCCCAAGAAAATCCGCACCGAGGCCGATCGCCTGGCCACCCCCAAGCCCGTTCCGCAACCTGGCTACAACGTCCCCAAGTCGGGCGGCGGCCAGAAGGTCAGCCTGGAGCGTGGCACCGCGACCCGCAGCAAGAAGAACCCCGGCAAGCGGGCCAAGAAGGGCGGTTGAGCGGACTGCGCCTTTCGCGGCGCACCGCCGACTCCGAAAACGCGCCCCCGGGCGCGTTTTTCATTGGAAGCTCACGCCACCCCATGTCCGACGACTACCAGATCGACATCCCGCCTTCGTTCTTCGCGGTCTACACCAACGCGAGGCAGCGCCTCGCCGAACCGATCGCCGTCGTGCGCGCGCGCTACGAGGTGTGCGAGGACCTTGCCAGTCACCTGGTGCAGCAGGCGCAGTTGCTGCATCACGTCGAGGTGCCCTCGGAAGACGAGATCCTGCGGCGCATCCACGCCGGCCTCTGCATGCCCGACGCGGGCGTCCCGGCGGGCGAGGCCGAATGGATCGTGCGGCGGCTGGCCGAGCTGCTGAACTGGAACTGTCCGCTGCTCGGCGATTCCCCCGAGCCCGACACGCCCTAGTCACGGCCGGACGCCGGCGCCGCCGCGTGCACTCCCCGCGCGGGCCCGAAAGTGATTCAATGCGGCAAATTCGCCGGAGAAGGAGACCGCATGACAACCACAAGTTCCCGCCGCTGGCTGCGGCGCACCGTGATCGGGCTCGCGCTGCTGATCGCGCTCGCAGCGTTGGCCCTCTTCGCCGGCGACCAGCTGGCGCGCCACAGAATGCAGCGCAAGGTCGAGGTCCCGGTGACGGCGGTCGCCTTCCGCGACGACGCCGCGGCGCTCGAACGCGGCCACTATCTCTTTGCCTCGCGCGGCTGCGTCGACTGTCATGGTGCGCAGGGCAACGGCCGCCTGTTTCTCGACGACGGCAAGGGCATGCGCATCGCGGGACCCAACATCAGTCCCGGCCCCGGCCCCGGCAGCGCGGTCGCCGCCTATGGCCCAGCGGACTGGGAGCGCACCATCCGCCACGGCGTGACCCCGCAAGGCCGGGCGCTGATGGTGATGCCGAGCGAGGACTACAACCGCCTCACCGATGACGACCTCGCTTCGCTGGTCGCCTACCTGCGCCACCTCGCGCCGGCCGAGGGCGGCCCTGCGGTGATCGACCTGCCCCTGCCCGTGCGTGCCCTCTATGGCTTCGGCGTGATCAAGGACGCCGCCGCCAAGATCGACCACACGCGCCCGCCCGAGCAGCCCGTGGCCGACGGCATCAGCGTGGCCCATGGCGCCTACGTCGCCAACATGTGCCTCGGCTGCCATGGCCCCAGGCTCGAAGGCGGCAAGATCCCCGGCGGCCCGCCCGACTGGCCGCCGGCCGCCAGGCTCTCGCCCGGCGAAGGCAGCGTGATGGCGCGCTACGCCGATGCCGACACCTTCGCGCGTCTTTTCAAGACCGGCCTGCGGCCGGACGGCAGCGCGGTGCAGGTGATGCCCTTCGGCTCGCTGCGCGAGATGAACGACACCGACGTGCGCGCGCTCCACCTCTACCTGAAGAGCCTCGCGCCGAGCAAGCCGGGCTGAGCGCCGGGCCTCAATCGATCTTCGCGCCCGAGGCCTTGACCACCGCGCCCATCGCGCGCCAGTCGGCTGCCAGCAGTTGCTGGAACGCGGGCGCATCGGAGCTGCGCGGCTCGATGCCCAGGCGCAGGAAGCGGTCCTTCATCGCCGGATCGGCCAGCACCTTGTCGACCGCGGCGTTGAGCCGATCGACCTCCGCCTTCGGTGTGCCTGCGGGCGCGAGCAGGCCGATCCACGAATCGAATTCGTAGCCCGGCAGGCCGCTCTCGGCCACCGTCGGCAGGTTCGGCAGAAAGGGGCTGCGCAGCTTGCCGGTCGAGGCCAGCGGCTTGATGCGGGCATCGTTCTGCAGACCCATCACGCCGATGCTCGACGAGGTCACCGCCTGCACGCGGCCGGCCAGCAATTCGGTGATCGCCTCGCCGGTCGACTTGGTCGGGATGTGCGTCATCTCGAGCCCGGCCTGGGCGAGGAACGAGGCCATCGCCAGGTGCGTGGCGCTGCCGTTGCCGGCCGATGCGTAGTTGTACTTGCCCGGATGCGCCTTCACCTCGCGGATGAACTCGGCGATGTTGGACACGTTGAGTGCGCTCGACGCCACCACCACGTAGCCCGCGTTGCCGAGGTTGGCGACGCCGACGAAATCCTTCAGCGGGTCGTAGGCGAGCTTGCTGTAGAGGTAGCCCGCGATGTGATGGCTGGCCGCCGCCAGCAGCAGCGTGTTGCCATCGGGCGCCGCCTTGGCCACCAGCGCCGCACCCACCGTGCCGCCGGCGCCGGCCCGGTTCTCGACGATCACCGAGGCATTCAGCGCCGCGCCGAGTTCGCCGTTGAAGGCGCGCGCCACCGTGTCCTGCACGGCGCCGGTGCCGAAGGGCACGACGATGCGGATCACGCGTTGCTGTGCATGCACAGCGCCGGCCATGCCGAGCGCCATGCCGGACAGCGCGCCGAGGGCCAGGGAACGTCGAGAGAGGAGGCAGGACATCGTCGGGATCGCTTTCACGTCGGGGGGAGAAGAAAGCCGCGGCGGCGCGGCGCGGAACCCGTCGACCTCTCAGCCGCCGGCCGGCAGCCAGCGCTCGACCAGCTTCACGAAGTAGCTGGCGCCGATCGGAATGATCTCGTCGTTGAAGTCGAAGGAGGTGTTGTGGATGATGCACGGCCCGGGTCCGTGGCCGTCCAGCCGGTGATCGCCGTCGCCGTTGCCGAGGAAGGCATAGCAGCCCGGCCGCGCCAGCAGCATGTGGGCGAAGTCCTCCGCGCCCATCACGGCCGGGAAGTCGTCGGTGACCATGTCCTCGCCCACGACCTCACGCATCACAGCCGCCGCGAAACGCGCCTCGGCCGCGTGGTTGACCACCGGCGGCGAGGCGCGCACGAAGCTCACCTCGGCCGTGCATTCGTGCGCGTCGGCGATGCCCTGGGCCAGCATGCGCAGCCGTTCCTCGATGCGGTCCAGCGCCGCGATCGAGAAGGTGCGCACCGTGCCGCCGACCGTCGCCGTGTCGGGGATCACGTTGGGCGCGTCCGAGCCCTGCAGCTGCGTCACTGCGAGCAGCGCGCGCTCGGTGCTCGCGATGGTGCGCGGCACGATGGTCTGCAGCGCCTGCGCCAGCGCGATCACGGCAGCCACCGGATCGATGCCGGTGTGCGGCATCGACGCGTGCGTGCCGCGGCCGCGCAGCGTAATCCGGTAGGTGTTGCTCGAGGCCATGAGCGCGCCTTCGTTGAGCGCGAAGCGGCCGACGTCGCCGACCGGGAAGTTGTGCAGCGCGAACACCGCGTCGCACGGGAAGCGGTCGAACAGGCCGTCCTGGATCATCTTCTTCGCGCCGGCCTTGCCCATCTCCTCGGCCGGCTGGAAGATGAAATTGACCGTGCCGTCGAAGCGCGCGCCCTTCTGCGCGAGGTGCCAGGCCGCGGCCAGCAGCATGGTGGTGTGGCCGTCATGGCCGCAGGCATGCATGCGGCCGGCATTCGTCGACCGGTGCGCGAACTGGTTGGCTTCGTCCAGCGGCAGCGCGTCCATGTCGGCGCGCAGGCCGATGCTGCGCGTGCCCGTGCCGCGGCGCAGCACGCCGACCACCCCGGTGCCGGCGATGCCGCGGTGCACCTCGATGCCCCACTCGGCCAGCAGCCTGGCGACCTTCTCGGAGGTTCGGTGTTCTTCGAAGCCCAGTTCGGGATGCGCATGGATGTCGCGACGGATGTCGACGAAGCGGCTCACGTCCGCGAAGGAATCGGCGATGTTCATGAAGACCGATTCTGAACCAGCCCGCCCGTCTTCGCGCAATGACTGGCCCGATCGGGCCGCTCGGCCTAGGATGGCATCTCACGACCTGCCGGAGTGCCACCATGAGCAATGAGCTGCGCAACAAACTGCACGAGTTGCAGGAACTGTCGAACAACGCGCCCGATCCACAGACGCGCGCAATCATCGAGGCGCTTCGGCTTCAGACCGCGATCCTGAACGAGCGCCTGTTCCGCATCGAGCTGCAGATGGCCGGTCTCGCCAAGCGCCAGAGCGGATCCGGCGCGACCCCCGAACCCAGCGAGTCCGCGGTCGCCTGATCGCCTGATCGCCGCCGGGCATGCGCTCAGCGCGCCCGCTCGGCGTTGCGCTTGCGCGTGGCCGCGGCCTTCATCGCCGAGGCCGAGCGCTCGGCCGCGCTGCGCGATGCGGACGCCGCGCCGCACAGGCGCCCGCCCTTGCAGGCCGGCGCGCGCCCTAGTGGTTGTCGCGCGGAATGCCGAAGGTCGCATGCACCTTCTGGTATTTCACCGCCGGCTTGAGCACCATCCCCCCCGACAGCTCGTCGACGATCCCGCGCTGAATCTCCTGCCATGGCGTCTGGCTCGGCGGATATGCATAACCGCCCGCCGCCTCCAGCTTCGCACGGCGCTTGGCAAGTTCCTCGTCGGACACCAGCATGTTCGCCGTGCGCTTCTTCAGGTCGATGCGCACGCGGTCGCCGGTGCGCAGCAACGCCAGGCCGCCACCGGTCGCCGCTTCGGGTGAGGCGTTGAGGATCGAGGGCGAGCCCGAAGTACCCGACTGCCGGCCGTCGCCGATGCAGGGCAGCGCGGTGATGCCCTTCTTGAGCAGGTAGTCGGGCGCGCGCATGTTGACCACCTCGGCCGCGCCCGGATAGCCCACCGGCCCGACACCGCGCATGCACAGGATGCTGTGGGCATCGATCTTCATCTTCGGATCGTCGATGCGCCGGTGGTAGTCCTCGGGGCCGTCGAACACGATGGCCGTGCCTTCGAAGGCCATCGGGTCGGCCGGGTTCTCGAGATAGCGCGCATGGAATTCCGGCGTGATGACGCTGGTCTTCATGATCGCGGAGTCGAACAGGTTGCCCTTGAGGTTGAGGAAGCCCGCGTTCTTCTTCATCGGCTTCGCGTAGGGGAAGATCACCTGGCGGTCGCTGGTGAAGCGGCCTTCGCAGTTCTCGATCAGGGTCTTGCCGTTGGCGGTCAGCGCGGGCTGGATCTTGCCCTGCGCGATCAGCTCGGCCACCACGGCGGGCACGCCGCCGGCGCGGTAGTAGTCCTCGCCGAGGTACTCGCCGGCCGGCTGCAGGTTGACGATCAGCGGGATCTTGTAGCCGTGCTTTTCCCAATCGGCGGTCGTGAGTTCGACGCCGATGTGGCGCGCGATCGCGTTCAGGTGCACCGGCGCATTGGTCGAGCCGCCGAGCGCCGAGTTGACGACGATCGCGTTCTCGAACGCGGCGCGCGTGAGGATGTCCGAGGGCTTGAGGTTCTCGCGCACCATTTCGACAATGCGCCTGCCCGTCATGTAGGCCATCTCCTGGCGGTCGCGGTAGGGCGCCGGGATCGCGGCGCTGCCCGGCAGCGTCATGCCCAGCGCCTCGGCCAGCGAGTTCATGGTCGAGGCCGTGCCCATGGTGTTGCAATGCCCGGTCGACGGCGCGGACGAGGCGACCAGCTTGAGGAAGCCCTTCTCGTCGATCTCGCCGGCCGCCATCATTTCGCGCGCCTTCCAGACGATGGTGCCGGAGCCGGTGCGCTCGCCCTGGTGCCAGCCATTGAGCATCGGCCCCGCATTGAGCGCGATGGCCGGGATGTCGACCGTGGCCGCGGCCATCAGCTGGGCCGGCGTGGTCTTGTCGCAGCCGGTGGTCAGCACCACGCCGTCGATCGGATAGCCGTACAGCACCTCGACCAGCGACAGGTATTGCAGGTTGCGATCGAGCGAGGCGGTCGGCCGCTTGCAGGTTTCCTGGATCGGATGGATCGGGAACTCGAAGGCGATGCCGCCCGCATCGCGGATGCCTTCGCGCACGCGCTCGGCCAGCACCAGGTGATGGCGGTTGCAGGGTGCGATGTCCGAACCCGTCTGCGCAATGCCGATCATCGGCCGGCCGGACTGCAGCTCGTCGAAGCCGAGGCCGAAGTTCATCGTGCGCTCGAGGTAGAGCGCCGTCATGTCGGCATTGGCCGGGTTGTCGAACCAGGCTTGGGAGCGCAGCGCGAACTTCTTCTTTTTCGATGGGGTCGGTGGGGTGGATTTCATGGTGTTCAGCGGTTCATGCCCTGGAGGGTCTCGTTCGCGTTCGGCAGCGCGGCGCAGTCGTCGATGTACTGGCGCACGATGTCGGCGAAATTGTCGTGCGGCCGCAGACCCAGGCGCGCGGCGCGCTCGGCGGTGGCGCCGCGCGGCCAGTTGGCGACGATGCCGGCAATGCGCTCGTCGCGCTCGAAGCGCACGCGGGCGCGCACGGCCGGGCCGGCCACTTCCTCCAGCGCGTCGAGCATGTCGCTGATGCGCACGTTGAGCGCCGGCAGGTTGAGCGCCAGCCGGCCGCCGAAGGCCTCGCGGCTGGCTTCGTAGACGGCGATCAGGCCATCGACCGTGTGCGAGGGCGAAGTCATCGGATGCGAGACGTCGGCCGATACCGGGCAGATCGATTCGACCCCGGCCAGCGGCTCGCGGATGATGCCGCTGAAGAAGGAGGACGCCGCGCCGTTCGGCTTGCCGGGCCGCACCGTGACCGTCATCAGCCGCGCGGCGCGGCCGTCGATGTAGCCCTTGCGCGTGTAGTCGGCGATCAGGTGTTCGCAGATCAGCTTCTGCACGCCGTAGGACGTCTGCGGTGCCGGCAGCGTGTCGTCGGCCACCAGCGCCGGCATCGGCACGGCCGGGTCGGGCCCGAACACCGCCACCGAGCTCGAGAACACCAGCCGCGCCACCGGGCCGCCGGCGTTCACGTGGGCGCGCAGCGCGTCGAGCAGTGCGCGCGTGCTGTCCAGGTTGGAGCGCAGGCCGAGATTGAAGTCGGCCTCGCATTCGCCCGAGACGGCGGCGGCGAGATGGAACACGCCGTCGAAGGATTCGGCGCGCAGGGCATCCGTCTGCATCAGCAGCGGACCGGTGCGGGCTTCGACCCGGGCGTCGGCCACGAGATCGGCCGGCGGCGGCGCGATGTCCGTCAGCACCATGCGCTCGATGCGCTGACCGTCCAGGGTGCCGCGGCGCAGCAGCGTGCGCGCGAGGCGCGCGCCGAGGAAACCGCCGCCGCCCGTGATCATCAGTTTCATGGAGATTCCTTCGTGGCTTTCGTTGTCTTTCGCAAAGAGGGCAAGGGCACGCCAGCGCGCTGGGCCCGGACCGCCGCCTTGCGGCGCCGGCCGTCGATGATGCCGCCTTCGACCAGCCGCTGTTCGCCGCGGATCAGGTGTTCGGTGGCGCGCCGCCGCGCGGCCGCCGGATCGCGCGCGGCGATGGCCTCGAAGATGGCGCGGTGCTCGGACTGCACGGCTTCCATGAAGTCGCGCCGCCGCGCTTCGTTGCCGCGCGTGATGCGCATGCCCTCGCGCAGGTACTGCTCCAGGAAGCCGAGCAAGAGCCGGAACTGCGGATTGCCGGTGGCCTCGCCGATCACGCGGTGGAAGGCCAGGTCCTCGGCCACGCCGTCCTGGCCGGCCGCGGCGGCGGCATCGATGGCCTTGAGCGCGCGCCGCAGTGCCGCGATCTGCACGCGGCTCGCGCGCTCGGCCGCCAGCGCGGCGATCTCGCCTTCCAGCACGCGGCGCACCTCGACCACATGGACCACCGCCTGCACCGAGGACAGCACCGCCGGATCGAAGGCCAGCGCCTGATGGGCCGGCGGCTCGGCCACGAACACGCCCGAACCCTGGCGCGACTGCACCAGCGCCTTCGACTTGAGCTGGTGCACCGCCTCGCGCACCACGGTGCGCGAGACGCCGTGCGCCAGCGCCAGCTCGCGCTCGGTCGGCAGGCGGTCGCCGGGCGCGAGCGCGCCCGATTCGATTTGCGCGCACCAGTGGGCTGCCAGCCGGTCCGACAGCCGATCGACGATCAGCTTGAGGGGCTGGGAGGGGGTGGTTCTCGGCGCGGCGGGGGGAAAAGCGAGGGCGGTTATCAGGTTATCGTACCAATTTGCAGGGACCGGTCCCTAACGGTTTGCCCTGATGCGCGCTCGGATTGCCGTGCCAATACTGCGCGCTGGCGATGCGGGTTCCTCCGCACCGCGGCGCCGACGCGCGAACTTTCAGGACTCCAGTGCATGGCCAGTGTCACGATCCAGGCAGTCAAGAAGAACTTCGGTAATGTCCCGATCCTCCATGGCGTGGACATCGACATCCGCGACGGCTCCTTCACCGTGCTGGTTGGGCCGTCGGGCTGCGGCAAGTCGACGCTGCTGCGCATGATCGCGGGGCTGGAGCAGATCAACGGCGGCGAGATCCGCATCGGCGACAAGCGCGTCAACGACCTGCCGCCGAAGGAGCGCGACATCGCGATGGTGTTCCAGAACTACGCGCTCTATCCGCACATGACCGTGCGCGACAACATGGCCTTCGCGCTCGCGCTGGCGAAGATGGACAAGACGGCCATCGATGCCAAGGTCAAGCAGGCGGCCGAGATCCTGGCGCTGATGCCGCTGCTCGACCGCTATCCGCGCCAGCTCTCGGGCGGCCAGCGCCAGCGCGTCGCGATGGGGCGCGCGATCGTGCGCGATCCGCAGGTCTTCCTGTTCGACGAGCCGCTGTCCAACCTCGACGCCAAGCTGCGCGTGGCGATGCGCAGCGAGATCAAGGAGCTGCACCAGCGGCTGAAGACCACCTCGATCTACGTCACGCACGACCAGATCGAGGCCATGACCATGGGCGACAAGATCGTCGTCATGCGCGACGGCCGCATCGAGCAGACCGGCAGTCCGCTGGAGCTCTACGACCATCCGGCCAACCAGTTCGTGGCCGGCTTCATCGGCTCGCCGGCGATGAACTTCCTGCCCGGCATCCTGCGGCGCGGCGCGGGCGCGGCGCGCGTGGAGCTGCCCGACGGCACGCAGCTCGATGCGCCGCTCGCGGCCGGCGGCGCCGATGGGCAGCCTGTCGTCTACGGCACGCGGCCCGAGCATCTGACGCTCGCCGACGGCGGCGGCATTGCGTCGCAGGTGGTGGTGATGGAGCCGACCGGCATGGACACCTTCGTCGCCTGCCGCCATGAAGGCACCGAGCTCTCGGCCGTGTTCCGCGAACGCCACGACTTCGCGCCCGGCACCACGATCCATCTGCAACCCGATCTTCAGAGAGCGCATCTTTTCGACGCCAGCACTGGTCAGCTTCTGGTGGCTTGAGTTTCACCCTGGTCCCGTCAACAACAAGGAGACATGAATGAGTGACTTCAGCAACAACCGCCGCAGCATCCTCAAGGCCACGGCCGGCGCGGCGGCGGCCTCGCTCGGCGTCGGCAGCATGGTGTTCTCGCCGCTCGCGAACGCGCAGACGATGAGCTTCAAACCCGAGAAGGGCGCCAAGCTGCGCGTACTGCGCTGGAGCCGCTTCGTGCAGGGCGACATCGATGCCTACATGGCGAACGTCAAGAAGTTCAGCGAGACCACCGGCATCGAGGTGCGCGTCGACAACGAAGGCTGGGAAGACGTGCGGCCCAAGGCGGCCGTGGCGGCCAACACCGGCGCCGGGCCCGACATCATCCTGTCGACCAACGACGACGCCGACCTGTACCCCGACAAGCTGCTCGACGTCACCGACCTGGCCGACTACCTCGGCAAGAAATACGGCGGCTGGTACCCGGCCGGCGAAGCCTTCATGCGGCCCGACGGCAAGAAGTGGATCGGCCTGCCGCTCGGCGCCTCGGGCTCGCTGATCGTGTACCGCGAAAGCATGGTCAAGGCCGCGGGCTTCGACACCTTTCCGAAGAACACCGACGACTTCCTCAAGCTCTACAAGGCATTGAAGGACAAGGGCACGCCGGGCGGCATGGCGCTCGGCAACGCGACCGGCGACAGCACCTGGACCAACTGGCTGATCTGGGCCTTCGGCGGCAAGCTGGTGGACAAGAGCAACAAGGTGGTGATCGACAGCCCCGAGACGCTGAAGGCGCTGGAGTACGGCAAGGAGCTGTATGCCAACTTCATTCCGGGCACGCTGTCGTGGCTCGATCCGAACAACAACAAGGCTTTTCTCGACGGCCAGATCAGCGTGACCAACAACGGCATCTCGATCTACTACGCGGCCAAGAACTCGCCCGACCCCAAGCTCAAGGAAATGGCCGCCGACATCAACCACGCGGTGTTCCCGATCGGGCCGGTGGGCGTGCCGACCGAATCGCATCTGTTCTTCAACCAGATGATCATGAAGTACACCAAGTACCCGCAGGCCTCGAAGGAGTTCCTGCGCTTCATGATGGAGAAGCCGCAGTTCGACGCCTGGCTCGAAGGCGGCGGCGGCTACGTCGCGCAGCCGCTGCGCGCCTACGAGGCCAATCCGGTCTGGACCGCCGATCCGAAGAACACGCCGTACCGCGATTCGGTCAAGAACCTGCGCCCGGGCGGCTACGACGGCAAGCTCGGCTACGCATCGGCCGGCGCGGCGGCGGACTTCATCATTCCCAACATGGTGGCCGAGGCGGCGAGCGGCGCCAAGACGCCGAAGGAAGCCGCGGAACGCGCGCAGAAGCGCGCCGAGCGCTACTACAAGGTCTGAGGCCGCAGCCCCGCATCGATGACCACGCGACTCACCCGGCTGCAGAACAGCCGCGGCGGCCTCAGCTTCCTGTTCATGCTGCCGGCCGCGGCGCTGCTGCTGCTGTTCCTGACCTATCCGCTCGGCCTGGGCACCTGGCTCGGCTTCACCGATACCAAGGTCGGGCGCAGCGGCGAGTGGATCGGCCTCGAGAACTACGAGTACCTGTGGGGCGATGCGGTCACGCGGCTGGCGCTCTTCAACACGCTCTTCTACACGGCGGTGGCGAGCGTGTTCAAGTTCCTGCTCGGCCTCTGGCTGGCGGTGCTGCTGAACAAGAACATCCGCTTCAAGACCTTCTTTCGCGCCGTCATCCTGCTGCCCTACATCGTGCCGACCGCGCTGTCGGCGATCGCCTTCTGGTGGATCTACGACTCGCAGTTCTCGATCATCAGCTGGGCGCTGGTGAAGATGGGCCTGATCGACCAGTACATCGACTTCCTCGGCAATCCGTGGAACGCGCGCTTCGCCGTCATCGCGGCCAACGTGTGGCGCGGCGTGCCCTTCGTCGCGATCACGCTTCTGGCCGGGCTGCAGACGATCTCGCCGAGCTACTACGAGGCCTCGGCCATCGACGGCGCGTCGCCCTGGCAGCAGTTCCGCCACGTCACGCTGCCATTGCTGACGCCGATCATCGCGGTGGTGATGACCTTCTCGGTGCTGTTCACCTTCACCGACTTCCAGCTGATCTACGTCATCACCCGCGGCGGCCCGCTCAATGCGACGCACCTGATGGCGACGCTGTCCTTCCAGCGCGCGATCTCGGGCGGCGCGCTCGGCGAAGGCGCGGCGATCGCGATCGCGATGGTGCCCTTCCTGCTGGCCTGCGTGATGTTCAGTTTCTTCGGCTTGCAGCGCCGCGCATGGCAACAGGGGGGATCCGATAAATGAGCAAGCCCGGCCAGATCGATGTCGTCGGGATGAGCTACCTCGACTCGGTGCCGCGCAAGGCGGTGACGGTCTACCTGCCCCTGCTGGTGTTCCTGATCGTGCTGCTGTTCCCGTTCTACTGGATGGCGATCACCTCGGTGAAGCCGGATGCGGAGCTGCTCTCGCGCGAAGGCAATCCGTTCTGGGTCATCGGCCCGACGCTCGCGCACTTCCACAAGCTGCTGTTCGAGACCGAGTACCCGCAGTGGCTCTGGAACACGGTGCTGGTGTCGGTGGTGTCGACCTTCTTCTCGCTCGCGGCCTCGGTGCTGGCGGCCTATGCGATCGAGCGGCTGCGCTTCAACGGCTCGCGGCAGGTGGGCCTTGCGATCTTCCTGGCCTATCTGGTGCCGCCGTCGATCCTGTTCATTCCGCTGGCCAACGTGGTGTTCAACCTCGGCCTGTTCGACACGCGCTGGGCGCTGATCCTGACCTACCCGACCTTCCTGATCCCGTTCTCGACCTGGCTCCTGATGGGCTACTTCCGCTCGATCCCGGCCGAGCTCGAGGAGTGCGCGCTGATCGACGGCGCGAGCCGCTGGCAGGTGCTGGTGAAGATCGTGCTGCCGCTGGCCGTGCCGGGGCTGATCTCGGCCGGCATCTTCGCCTTCACGCTGTCGTGGAACGAGTTCATCTATGCACTGACCTTCATCTCGTCTTCGGAGATCAAGACGCTGCCGGTGGGCGTGGTGACCGAGCTCGTGCAGGGCGACGTCTACCAGTGGGGACCGCTGATGGCCGGCGCGCTGCTGGGCTCGCTGCCGGTGGCCTTCATCTATTCCTTCTTCGTCGAATATTACGTCTCGGGACTGACCGGCTCGGTCAAGGAATAGCGGCGGCTATTTCTTTTCCTTCACGGGCGCCCTCGCCTGCTTCTGCGCGCCGCCGACCTGCCGCTCGACGGCGGCGCAGTTGGTGTTGACGCCGGGACCGGTCTCGATCAGCGGCAACAGCGCGGCGAAGGGCGCCGCGGCCGCCAGTGCGAGCGCCCCGCCGGCCCGCGCGAGCAGCGGGCCTTTCTCGATCTGGAAGTCCGGCTTTCGGAAGCTGCCGTAGAGCCGCACCGGCGTGCGCAGCGAGAGGATGCCCATGCGCTTGGGCTTCGGCGCGATGGTGAAGTCGAAGCGCTCGCGCGCCAGGTCGAAGTTGCCGCTGCCCAGGATCTGGGTCTGCTCGGTGTCGATCAGGAACAGCGACGACGTGCCCTGGCCGTCCTTGATGTCGAAGGCCATGCCGCCGCAGTTGACCTCGATCGTCTTGTCGCCGCCGACCAGCAGCTCGAGCACCTTGCCGCCATTGAGCGAGCTCGCCGCGTCGAGCAGGTTGGAGATGCGTCCGCCGGCGATCGCGGCGGCGATACGGCCATTGGATTTCGCGGCCGCGTCGGCGATCGAATTGCCCGTGCCCTTGAGCTCGATCGTCGCGCCGACCGTGCCTGCGCCCTGCGCGATGGCTTCCTTGTCGGGCACCAGCCGGTCGACGCGAATGCCGCGGAAGTTCGCCTGCAGCTCGGACTTGAGCGTCGGCTCGCGCGCATCGAGCAGCACCTGCGAGGCGATGGTGCCGCCGGCGAAGCCGAAGTCCAGCGGCGTCAGCTTGAGGATCGAATCGTGCAGATGCAGCGAGGCGTGGATGCTTTCCAGCGGCAGCGCGTTGGGCATCTCGAGCCGGGCCGCGTCGAGACCGACGTCGGCATCGATCTTCTGCAGCCGGCTGCCGTCGAAGCTGCCCGCGGGCAGCAGGTGATCGGGGTCGGTGGCCTGCTCGGTCGCCTTGGCCGCGGGACGATTGCGGGTCTGGGCCTGCGAGGCGACGGGCTTGCCGCCGCTCTCCCTGGTCTGCACGCCGATCAGCGGGCCGAGGTCGGCGAGCTTGAGCAGCTTGCTGTGCAGGTCGGCCGTGAGCAGCGGACGCGGCGTCTTGTCGACATAGGTGCCATGGCCGGTGACGTCGGTCGCGCCGATCTTGCCGGCCAGGTCGTCCATGGTGTAGGTCTTGCCCTTGAGGATCAGGTGGCCCTGCAGTTCGTACGGCGGCGAGGCCGGCAGCGGCAGCAAGAGGAAGGGATAGAGGTTGGCCAGCGTGCGGCCCCGGATGCGCAGCTGCGTGTCGATGGCCGAGATGTTGTCGGCGTCGGCGATCGTGCCTTCGACATCGACGCGCGTCGTGCCCGCGACCAGGCTGCCCTTGAGCGGAAAGGGCACGCCCGATTCCTGGAAGCTGAGCACCTCGCCGGTGAGCGCCGTGCCCGAGAAGGCGGCGTCGTGGTATTTGCCTTTGAAGTCGTATTGCGTGGTGTAGCGGTCGTTGATCGGCTTGGCCTTGGCGTCCTTCACCCGCGCCTGGCTGGCCGGGTCGAAGGTGCCGACCTGGACGTCGATCGAGAAGGGCATGCCGTAGTCGATGTAGCGCAGACGGCCCTGGTCCACCGACAGCGTGCTGATGCGCAGCTTGCTCGGCGACTTGTCGGAAGGGTCGGAGAGGATCCAGTTCTTGCGGTCGTCCGGCTGCCGTTCGAACACGAGCTCGGGATGGGTGAGCGCGACGCGCGGGATCAGCACCTTGCCGGGCAGGTCGCGCAGCGAGACCGAGAACTCCAGCGTCTCGATCCGTGCCATCGCCTTCTCCTTCGACCAGGCCGCGTTGCCGAAGTAGACGTCGTGCATGCGGATGGTCGGCGTCAGCGTCCAGCCAAGCGTGACGTGCAGGTCGGAGATGCGGAAGGTGCGCTCGGTCTTCTGCGAGACGTAGCGCTCCAGCGGATGCCGGAACCAGTTCCAGTCGAACAGCAGCACGAGCAGCACGAGCGCGACCGCGACGCCGGTCCAGACCGGATGGCGTCGCGGGAAACCGGTCCATGCCCTGTTCATCGCGCGCCTCAGGCGATCGACACGATCAACAGCGACACCGACGCGGCCGCCATCGCCGCCGTGGCCAGCCAACCCGCGACCCGCCATTTGGCGGGCAGCACCATCTTGCCCATGACCTGGGTGCTGGTGGCGGCGATCATCACCGCCACCATCACCGGCACCGAGATCACCGCGTTGATCACCGCCGCCCAGTAGAGCGCCGAGATCGGATTCAACCCCGAGACACTGATGGCGAGCCCGACGACCATCGCCAACGCGAGGATGCCGTAGAAGCTGCGCGCCTTCGCCAGCGGCAGGTCGAGCCCCTTGCGCCAGTGGAAGTAGCTGGCCACCGCATTCGCCGCCGAGCCGGCCAGCACCGGCAGCGCCAGCATGCCGGTGCCGAGGATGCCGAGCGCGAACAGCACGAAGGCGGCGTCACCGGCGATCGGGCGCAGCGCCTCGGCCGCCTGCTTCGTGGTCTCGATGTGGGTCAGGCCGTGCGCGTGCAGCGTGGCGGCGGTCGCGGTGATCATGAAGAAGGCGATCAGGTTCGAGAAGCCCATGCCGATCGCCGTGTCCAGCCTGAGGCGCCGGAACTGGCGCCGCGCCTGCTCCGGCGCGATGCGCAGCGGATGGTCTTCCGGCACGCGGTTGATCTCCTCCACCTCCTGCGAGGCCTGCCAGAAGAAGAGGTAGGGACTGATGGTGGTGCCGAGGATGGCGACGATGGTGGTGACGTAGTCCCTGTTCCATTGAAAGGACGGCGTGAAGGTGCCCTTCATCGCGGCCGCCCAGTCCACGTGCACCGAGAACACCACGCCCACATAGGCGAACAGCGAGAGCGTCAGCCACTTCAGGATGCGCACATAGCGCTCGTAGGGCAGGAACACCTGCAGCACCAGCGACAGCGCGCCGAAGCCCAGCGCGTATGCGCCCGCCGGCCCGGACGCCACCATCGCGGCCGAGTCGCCCATCGCGCTCAGGTCGGCGCCAAGGTTGATCACGTTGGCGACCAGCAGCAGCATCACCAGCGAGGCCACCAGCCAGCGCGGACAGAAGCGCGCGAAGGTTTCGGTGAGACCCTTGCCGGTCACGCGGCCGATGCGCGCGCTGGCGAGCTGGATGCCCATCATCAGCGGATAGGCGAGCAGCAGCGTCCAGCCGACGCCGTAGCCGAGTTGCGCGCCGGCCTGCGAGTAGGTCGCGATGCCGCTCGGGTCGTCGTCCGCCGCGCCGGTGATCAGGCCCGGCCCGAGCTGGGTCCACCAGCGTTGGCGGGCGGCGGGGACCGCGATGTCGGGCGTCGCGGGCAGGGGCGGATGGTTCACGAAGACTCCGTTCAATCGCGTACGGACCTTCGCCTGCGCGGCCGGCCCGGGCCATCGGTGCGCACCGCGCAGCCTTGTGGGACTTCGTCGAGTCTGCCCGGCCGCGCGGGCTCCAACAGGGCTAAGGCACGGGCACCATGTCACCGATGCGCGGGAACGGCGGCGCCGTCGAAGGCCCGGCGCGCAGCGCGCAGAAGGGCCGGCCTTCGACCGTTGCCCAGACGCAGGCGCGGATGCATTCGATGACGATGCCGGGATCCTGCGTCGGCGGCACGGTGCGGATCGGGATGCGCATACCGGCCTACAAGCCCGAGTGGCACACGTGCAGCACCACGTACCCCAGCGAATGCCAGAAGAGGGCTTCGCCCTGCGCGGTGCAGAAAACGACGCTGCCGTTGGGGCCGAAGCATTCGAAGCCACGCACGTTGCCGGCAGGAACCGAGTTGATGTTGTCCATGATGCGGCTCTCCTATGGCCTTGAGTTGTAGGCGCGGATGCGCGCGGCGGCCAGCGGGCGTTGGCCCGGAACGGCGTGGTCCGTTGGACGCAGACGCTGTCCGCTTTCATCCGCCGTGCGCTCGTCATGCGCGCCTACAGGCATCGGAAGGCGGCGATGGCCGGGGCGCGTTCGCGCTTCGACGGAAAATGGCGGCCTTTGCGTCTTCCACCCGAACAGCCCATGAAAATCCTGAAAGACACCGCCGTCACCCTCCGCTACAAGGTCGCCGACCTCGGCACCGGCAAACTCATCGAGCAGGGCAGCGACCCCATGGTCTATCTGCACGGCGGCTACGACAACACCTTCCCGAAGATCGAGGCCGCACTGGAAGGCCAGGAGCCCGGCTTCCAGGCCACCCTCGCACTGCAGCCCGAAGACGCCTTCGGCCCGCGCGACGAATCCCTGGTGCGGACCATCTCGAAGGCCGACTTCCCGCCCGGCGTGAAGGTCGGCGGCCAGCTCGAGGGCCGCAACGATCAAGGCGAGCCGCAGGTCTTCACCGTGATGAAGATCAAGGGCCCGCAGGTGATCCTCGACGGCAACCACCCGCTCGCGGGCAAGGCGCTCAAGTTCAGCATGACGGTGACCGGCGTGCGCGCCGCGACCGAGGAGGAGATCGCGCACCGGCATGTGCATGGGGATCACGGGCACCATCACTGACCCTGCGCGCCATCCAGCGCGAGCCGCCCTTCATTTTTCCCGCGCCTGCCGATAGCCATCGGAAGACACGACGACACGCAGGCCTGATCGCCGGCCGACCGGCCGGTGCGGCGGCGCCTCAGGCGCGCTGCGGCAGGTCGCGCAGCGCGTGACGGATGGTCGCCAGCCCGCGCAGCAGGTGCCGGTCCAGTTCCTCGAGCATCGCATCGAGGTCGTCGCCCGTGGCCAGGGTCATGAACAGACGATGGTTCTCCGCGAAGTCGGGCTTGGGCGCGTGCGTGAGCTGGCAGATCGTGAAGCCGAGCTGGATCTTCTGCGTCAGCTGCCCCCACACGTCGAGCAGCAGCTTGTTGCCGCAGCGCTCGTAGACCAGGCCATGGAAGTGCGCCTCGGCGGCGCTCTCGCGCTGCAGATCGTTGCTTCTCGCTGCATCGGCCAGTACCTCATAGCGCGCGGCCATCTCGCTGCGGAACGCGTCGTCGCGCTGCGGCCAGAGGCGGATGAAGGCCTGCTTTTCCATGATGCGGCGCACTTCGTAGACATCGCTCATGGCCTGTTCGTCGATGTCGGTCACATAGGTGCCGGCATAGGGACGGTTGACCAGCAGCCCGGTTTCGATGAGCTCGCGGATGGCTTCGCGCAGCAGCCCGCGGCTGACGCCGAACTGGGTCGCGAAGTGGCTTTCGATCAGCTGCGTGCCGGGCGCGATCTTGCCGGTGAGGATGGCGCTGCGCAGCGTCTGGGCCACGTAGTCCCGCCGCGTGGCAGAGGGCGCGGGTGCGAAGTCGGGGAGAGTTTTCATATCGAGAGTTCAACCAGGTTCGCACGACGCGCGACACGTGAAACGCGAGGCCCAAGCCTGGAACACCGCGGAACCGGCTTTGCCGGGCCGCTGGTGTTGCCCCCGGAGAGGGGGTGAGCGGCCACACGAAGTGGGCAAGCCTGGGGATGAATCATCTAATTCCCGCGCAGGGCGAGGCGCTTTTCTATCCGGCTCGCAAGGTAGGCACCCGGATAGATGAGGACGAAGTACACCACAGCTACCGCCGTGAGGATCTCGAGCGGCCGGTAGAAGGCGGCGCTGAGCGCGCGGCCCTGGTACATCAGCTCGTGCACGGCGATCACCGATGCGATCGAGGTGTTCTTCGCCAGCTCGATGCCGCGGTTGGTGAAGGCAGGCAGCATGCGCTTGAACACCTGCGGCAGCACCACGCGGCGCAGCACCTGCGCCGGCTGCATGCCGATCGCGCGCGCGCCCTCCCACTGGCCGCGCGGCAGCGAGGCAATGCCGCCGCGGAAGATCTCGGAACAATAGGCCGAGGCATTGAGCATCAGCGCCAGCAGCGCCGCGACGAAGGGGCTCAGCTGCCAGCCGGTGACGATCGGGAACGCATAGAAGAACCACACGAGCTGGATCAGCACCGGGACGTTGCGGAACAACTCCATGTACCCGCGCGTGGCCGCGCCCAGCGCGCGGTTCTTCGACAGCGCGCCGAGCGCGACGACCAGGCCGATGAGCATCGCCGACGGAAACGCCACCACCCACAGCCCCGCGGTGACGCCGATGCCCTTGAGCAGCACGGGCCAGTTCTGCAGGACGGCCGAGAAGTCCCAGGTGAATTCCATGCCTCAGCTCCCCATCGGCCGCGTCGAGACGGCGAGCCGGTGTTCGAGCAGGCGCGCGCCCACGCTCAGCGCCAGCAGCGTGAGGAAGAAGATCGCAGCCACCACGGTGTAGACCTCCAGCGGGCGGAAGGTGATCGAGTTGACCTGCATCGCCTGGTAGAGCAGGTCGGAATAGGCGAGCGTCGAGGCGAGCGCGGTGGTCTTGATGAGCTCGAACGAGCGCTCCATGAAAGGCGGCAGCATGCGCGCCAGGGCCTGCGGTAGCACCACGCGCCGCAGCGCCTGGTGCGAGGCCATGCCGATGGCGCGCGCAGCCTCCCACTGGCCGCGCTCGATCGACACCAATCCGCCGCGGAACACTTCGGCGAAGAAGGCACCCGACTGGGTCGACAGCGCGATGACGGCCGCGACGTACGGATCGAGGCTCACACCGATGAGCACCGGCAGCGCATAGAAGGCCCAGAAGAAATGCACCAGCGGCGGCGTGTTGCGGTAGAACTCGATGATCCACAGCGCCGGCTTCGCAAGCCACGCCCGGCCCGACAGGCGCAGCGCTGCGAGCAGCGCGCCGAACACCACGCCGAGCACGATCGCGACCGCGGCGATCTTCAGCGTGCCGGCGAACCCGGCCAGCAGCATGTCGCGGTGCGACCAGACGCCGCTGAAATCCCACTGGTAGTTCATGCCGTCGCACCCGCTCTCGTGCCGCTACTGGCCCAGGGTTTCCTTCATCACGCCCGGCACGGTCGCCGGGTCGATGCCCTTGGTCTTGAGGTACTGGCCATAGAGCGCCTGCGTCTGGCCCGACGCGTAGAGCTTGCCGATGATGGTGTCGAGCTGGTTGCGAAAGCCCGGGTCGGCCTCGCGCCGAATGCCCACGCTGGTGGGCAGTGCGACCACGGGCTGCGGCACCTGGACGCGGCCCTTGCGGATCTTCGAGTAGGCGATCACCAGCGCCGGGTGATAGAAGCCGATGGCATCGACGCGGCCGGTCATGAAGGCGGCCACCGTTTCGTCGGTGTTGGTGAAGCGCTCGATCTTGGCGTTCGGCAGGCGCTTGGTGAGGTCGCGGTCGGTCGCGGTGCCGAGTGCGACGCCGATGCGGACTTCGGGCTTGTCGAGGTCGGACCAGTTCCTGGCGACGAGGCCGTCCTTCGCGAGCACGCCCTGTGCGTACCAGAGCAGCGGGTTGCTCGGAAAGTCGACCGCCTTCTTGCGCTCGTCGGTGGCGTCGAGCACGAACATCGCATCGATCTGGCCCGCCTGCAGCGCGGCCACGCAGTTGCCCCAGGTGGTTTCGACCGGCGTCATCTTCACGCCCATGTCCTTGGCGACCTGCTCGCCGAGCAGCACGCCGAGACCGGTCCACTGGCCGGACGAGGGATCGCGGTAGTACCACGGATCGCCGGGCGCGACGCCGATGCGCAGCTCGCCGGACTGCTTGACCTTCTGCAACGTGGCGGTCTGCGCAGCGGCGCCGAGGCTCGCGAGAGAAAGCGATGCGCCGAGCGCAAGGGTCAGGGCACGACGCTGGCGCTGGAAAGAGGTCTTGGCGTTCATGGGGTTTCCTGTGGTGGAGGGAGCGGGTTGAAAGAATGCGCGCACACGCTCGCGCGCTCAGGCGGGCCGGTCCAGCGGCCAGTGGACGTCGTCGGCGCGCGCGATGTATTGGCGATACAGCGCATCGAGCCGCTGGATCACGGGCCCCGGCGGCAGTGCGCGCCCGTCGACCGAGGCCACGGGCGTGAGGCCGGCCAGCGTGCCGGTGACGAAGGCCTCGTCGGCCGCGTAGACCTCGGCCAGCGTGAAGTCGCCTTCGTGCACCTCGATGCCCGCTTCGCGCGCGAGGCGCACCAGGGTCGCGCGCGTGATGCCGTTGAAGCAGTAGCGGCCCGAGGAGGTCCACAGCGCACCGCGGCGCACCACGAAGAAGTTGGTGGAATTGCAGCTCGACACGAAGCCGTGCGGATCCAGCATCAGTGCCTCGTCGGCCCCGGCCTGGATCGCCTGGATCAGCGCCTGGATCAGGTTGAGCCGGCTGTGCGAGTTGAGCCTGAGGTCGAACACGTCGGGCGCGCTGCAGCGCATCGTCGAGGTGAAGAGCCGGAGCCCGCGCTGCTTGGCCTCGGCCGTGACCACCTTGTGCTCGGCCACGCAGACGATGGTGGCGCCGCCGATGATGAAGCGCGGGTCCTGGTTGGGCGTCTTCTTCACGCCGCGCGTGATCATGAGCCGCGCGTGCGCGCCGTCGCGCATGCCGTTTCGGACGAAGGTGTCGATCACCAGCTGCTTGACCTCGGCGCGGGTCTTGCCGATGTCGAGCGCGATGGAACGCGCGCCGTCGAACAGGCGCTCGATGTGGGCGTCGAAGGACACGACGCGGCCGTCGACCAGCCGCACGCCTTCCCAGACGCCGTCGCCGCACACGTAGCCGGCATCGAAGATCGACACGGTGGCCTCGTTGCGCGGCACGAACTCGCCGTTGAGATAGACCCGCACCGCGTCGTTGCGCGCGTCGGGCGTGTAGGCCTGGGAGCTGGTGGTCGAAGGGGTGCTGGCGGCTTGCATGGGGTTCCTGGGCTGTATCGGTCGGATCGGGATTCAGAAGCGGAAGGCGGTGAAGCGCTCGAGGAAGCGCTGCGTGCGCTCCTCTTTCGGGTGCTTGAGCACCTCGTCGGGCGTGCCGCTTTCGTGCAGCAGGCCGTCGGCGAGGAACACCACCTTGTTGGCGAAGTGGTAGGCGAAGCCGAGCTCGTGCGTGACCAGCAGCATGGTCCGCCCTTCCTCGGCGAGGTCGCGGATGGTGGCGAGCACTTCGCCCACCAGCTCGGGGTCGAGCGAAGAAGTCGGCTCGTCGAACAGCAGCATCTCGGGTTCCATCGCGAGCGCGCGGGCGATCGCGACCCGCTGCTGCTGGCCGCCGGAGAGATGGCCCGGGTAGGCATCCGCCTTGTCCGAGAGGCCGACCTTGCCGAGCTGCCTGAGGGCCTGCTCGCGCGCCAGTGGCGCGGCGATGTGCTTGACGGTGACGAGCCCTTCCATCACGTTCTGCAGCACCGTCATGTGCGGGAACAGGTTGAACTGCTGGAACACCATGCCGACCTGCCTGCGCACGTCGCTCAGTTCCGAACGGCCATAGCGCATCTCGCCGTCGCGCCCGGCCGGCCGGCCGATCGGCTGCCCCTTGAGGATGATCTGGCCCGCGCTCGGCATCTCCATGAAATTGAGGCAGCGCAGCAGCGTGCTCTTGCCGGAGCCGCTCGACCCGATGATGGCGATGCGGTCGCCGCGCTGGACATCGAGGTCGATGCCGCGCAGCACGTGGTGGTCGCCGAAGCGCTTGTGCAGGGCCTGGATGCGGAGGACGGGATCGGCGTCGGTCATGAGTCGGGGAGTGTACGAATTGTCGAACAATCGACAATCGGTAGTTCTACGAATGATGCAACTCGCATGCCAGCCCGTCGGCGGCGGCATGCACTCAGCCCGCGGCGATGTCGGCCTTCAGCGTTCCATTCGCAGGCCAGTGCGTCCCGGCTGTCGCTCTTTCGGGCGGCGCTTTCACCCCCATTTGCGAGCCATGACCACCACCAGCCCCATCCTTCAGATCAAGGCCCTCGGCTTCCCCTGGGAAACGATCGATCCGTTCCTTTTCTGCGTCTACCACGACGACGCCTACCCGAAGGCCAATGCAGCAATGGGCCCCGACGCCTCGCTGGCAGGACGCGACCTGGGGCAGGACTTCAGCCGCAAGGACGGCTGGAGCATGTACCACGGCAACCCGGTGCCGGGCTTTCCGGGGCATCCGCACCGCGGCTTCGAGACCGTGACCATCGTGCGCAAGGGCCTGATCGACCACTCGGATTCGCTCGGCGCGGCGGCCCGCTTCGGCGGCGGCGACGTGCAGTGGCTGACGGCCGGCAAGGGCATCGTCCATTCGGAGATGTTCCCGCTGCTCGATGCGGCGGCGCCGAATCCGCTGGAGCTGTTCCAGATCTGGCTCAACCTGCCGGCGCGCAGCAAGATGGCCGAGCCGCACTTCACCATGTTCTGGTCCGAGGACATCCCGCGCTTCACCGCGACGGATGGCGAAGGCCGCCGCACCGAGGTCGCGAGCATCGCGGGGCGGATCGCGCCGGTGGACGGCGAGCCGGGCCAGGGCGGCCCGCTGGCGCCGCCGCCCGATTCCTGGGCCTCGCAGCCCGACGCCGATCTCGCGATCTGGACGATCCGGATGGAAGCCGGCGCGCGCTGGACCCTGCCGCCCGCGACCGGCGAGGGCACGCGCCGCAGCCTCTACTTCTTCAAGGGCCGCTCGGTGTCGGTGGCCGGCCAGGCGGTGGACGGCCATGCCGCCATCGAGTTGCGCGCGGATGCCGCGGTCGAACTGGTCAACGGCGACGAGGCGAGCGAATTCCTGGTGCTGCAGGGCCGGCCGATCGGCGAGCCGGTGGCGCAGTACGGCCCCTTCGTGATGAACACGCAGGCCGAGATCGCGCAGACCATGGCCGACTACCGCCGCACCGAGTTCGGCGGCTGGCCGTGGCCCGACCACGCACCGGTGCATGGCCGAGACCCGGCGCGCTTCGCGCGGCATCCGGACGGGCGCGAGGAAAAGCCGCTGGCAGATCCGGCACGCTGAGGGGCGGACGGACCGCTGCCGCAGCGCCGGTCCGCTCAGATCGCCCTCGAAGCCTCGGCGCCCGCAACCGTCATGCCGAGGGCGAACTCGCTCCGCGACGCGGAGGCCTGATGGTCGATGTCCGCGCGCAGGATCTCGTCGAGCATCGGCAGCTTGCCGCTGTCCAGCCGCGCTGCGACCACCGACACGACCGCGCCATGCAGGATCGGCATCATGGTGCGTCCGTCCAGGTAGGCGCGGACCAGCGCGTCCGCGGCGAGTTCGGATGGAGTCATTGCGAGGGTCATGGTGCGACTCCGTTCGGTTGAAGATGAACTGCAACGGTACCGCCCGCACCCGGCTTTCACCGTGCGGTAGCACACCGACAGCGGCGAATTTCGGCGCGCCGGTTGGTACGGCAACGCACAGACGCGACTACAGTCGCTGGCGACAATCGGCACTTCCCGACTCCCTGCTCCCATGGCATCGACTCCACGCCCTTCTTCCCTGCGCTCCGCTTCGAGGCACAACGGCCTGCTGGCGGTCATGCCTTCCGAAGTGCGCACCGGCCTGACGCCGATGCTCGAGCTGGTTCCGCTGAAGTTGGGCGAGGTGCTCTACGAATCGGGTGTGATCCAGGAGTACGTGTTCTTCCCGACCGATTGCATCGTGTCGCTGTTGTACGTGCTCGAGAACGGCCAATCGGCCGAGATCGCGGTCGTGGGCTTCGAGGGAATGGTCGGCGTGTCGCTGCTGATGGGCGGCGGCAGCACGCCGAACCGTGCGGTGGTGCAAAGCGCGGGGCACGCGTTTCGCCTGAGCGCCGGTCAGATCAAGGAGCTGGTCGAACGGGGAGGACCGTTGCTCCATCTGCTGCTGCGCTATACGCAGACGCTGATCACGCAGATGTCGCAGACGGCCGTCTGCAACCGTCACCATTCGCTGGAGCAGCAACTCTGCCGCTGGCTGCTGCTGAGCCTCGACCGACTGCCCGGCAATGAACTGGTCATGACGCAGGAGCTCATCGCCAACATGCTCGGCGTGCGCCGTGAAGGCGTGACGGAAGCAGCCGGCAAGCTGCAGCGGCTGGACCTGATCCGGTACGCGCGCGGCCACATTACCGTGCTCGATCGGCCGGGCCTCGAACGGCAGGTCTGCGAGTGCTATGAAGTGGTGAAGCGCGAAACCGATCGCCTGCTGCCGCCCGAAACCGCCACCTGAGCCGGTTCCTTTTGACGCCCAGGAGCACCTTCGTGCGCCCGCGCACAGACGCAGACCGCGCAGTGGGCAAGACTGCCGTGCAAGCGCATTCCCGCGCCTGATCCTCGAGAAGGCGACTGGGTGATTTCAGAACCGATCGGTCCCGCTTTCAACCGCCTGCTCGAAGCATTGCCGGCCAGGGACAGGGAGCGCCTGCTCGGCCGATGCGAGAACGTCTCGCTGGCCGTGTCGCAGGTTCTCTGCGAACCCGGCGATGCCCTGCGTCACATCCACTTCCCGACCAGCGCTTTCGTGTCGCAGGTCGCCACCGTGGACGGTCACGAGGGCCTTCAGACCGAGATGATCGGCAACGAAGGCGCCTTCGGCTACGAGTTGGCGTTCGACGTGAGCCAGGCCCGGCTTCGAACGCTGGTGCAGGGCGCCGGCATGGCATGGCGCCTGACGGCGAAGTCGCTGCAGCAGGAGCTCAGGCAGAGCGCGGCGTTGAAGCGCGTGCTGAACCGCTATGTGTGCGTGCTTCTCCTGCAGTCCGGCCGCTCCGGTGCCTGCAGCCGCCTGCACCGGGTCGAGGAACGCCTGGCGCGCTGGCTGCTGACGGCCGAGGATTGCGCGCACTCGCCGCACCTGGCGTTCACGCATGTCTTCCTGGCGCACATGCTGGGCGTGCGCAGGGTCGGCATCACCAATGCGGCGACCGCCTTGCAGTTGCGGCGCCTGATCGACTATCGGCGCGGCGTCATCACGGTCATCGACCGCGCGGGGCTGGAGGCTCTGGCCTGCGGCTGCTATCGGGCCAATCTGGACACCTACGCCCGACTGATGGGATGAGGCGCACGCGCTATTCGATGCCCTTGCCGATCGGCTCGTGCAGGTCGAACTCGCGCAGCATCACCGGCTCGGCCGAGCCCTGGGCAACGCGCCGCCGCACGGCGGCATCGATATCCGGTGCGTGGCTGGTGTAGGTCTCCAGCGGCTGGTCGCCGACCACGCCTGGCCGGAAGCAGTGGTGCAGGGTTTCCTGGGCGATGCTCGCGCCCAGGAACTGTCCATCGACCAGCACCCAGAAACGCACGGAGCCCGACGCTTCATGAAAGAACGGTGGATGCGACATCGATGACTCAGCGCGTGGGCGGCACGACCACCACAGTGCTGCCGCCCGAACCCATGCGGCCGGTGTTGCCCGTGCTGCCGGTATTGCCCCTGGCACCCGTCGCGCCGGTGTTGCCCTGGTTCCCGGTCTCGCCCTGTGCGCCGGTGTAGCCGGTATTGCCCTGATTCCCCGTCGCGCCCGTGTCTCCTTGATTGCCGGTCTCGCCCTGTGCGCCGGTGTAGCCGGTGTTGCCGGTGTTGCCCTGGTTGCCCGTTGCGCCCTTGGCGCCCGTGTAGCCCGTGTTGCCTTGGCTTCCCTGCGGGCCCATGGGGCCGGTGCATGCGCCCAGTCCGAATGTCGCGAGCAGCAGGAGGGAGGGGATGGCATATTTCATGGCGTTTCCTTTGAGTGGTAGGCAGCCAAGATGGCCACGCAGTCCACTCTGATCGGCGCAGACACACGGCGTCTGTTCGGTGCCACGCATAGACACAAGATGTCGCGCCGTCCTACGCGATGCCCTCAGCGCAGGGTCGGCCCGTGCGTCGCGGGCCGCGCGCCGTCGCACTCGGCCAGCAGCGTGCTCGAAGCCCTGACGCGCGCCATCATGCGCGTGTTCAGCGAGGTCCATCCGCGGTACATCGGCACCACGACAAGCCATCCGATCCCGATCACGCCGCCGAGCGCTCCCATGTATTGCCAATGCATTGGTTCCATTGATTGTTCCTGTTGTGTCGAAGCCGCCCTGCGCGGACCAGCGCCAGCTTGCACCGGCCTTCGGCATCGGCAAATGCGACGGAGGTCGAGTCGGACAGCATCGGGGCGCGAAAGTCGCCGGATCCGCGACCTACTGCACGCTGGGCGTGCCACCGCCGTTCGCGCCCCGAAGGACACTGCAGCCGCCGCCGGCAACACGCCGGCACCCGTGCTAAGGTGGCGCGCCCGCCAGGGTTTACCCGGATACCTTCCCAGAGATCCCCCACGTGCCTCTTCCACAAGCCCCCGTGCCCACCGGGCCTTCCTCCGCCGCTGCGCCGCCCGGGCTGTCGAGCGGCCAGATGCTGCTGTTCGCCGTGGCCTGCGGCCTGTGTGTCGCCAACATCTACTTCGCCCAGCCGCTGCTCGGGCCGATCGCCGCCGCGCTGCAACTGCCGGCCGGGCTGGCCGGCCTGATCATGACGCTGACCCAGCTCGGCTATGGCGCGGGCCTGCTGTTGCTGGTGCCGCTGGCGGACGTGATGGAGAACCGGCGCCTCATCGTGCTCGCCATGGGCGGCGCGGTCATCGGGCTGGCCGGCATCGCGCTGTCCGACTCGGCGGCGAGCTTCCTGGCGGCGTCCTTCATCGTCGGCGGCTGCGCGGTGGCGGCCCAGGTGCTGGTGCCGCTGGCCTCGCACCTCGCGCCCGAAGCGACGCGCGGCAAGGTGGTGGGCAACATCATGGCCGGACTGCTCGGCGGGATCATGCTGGCGCGGCCCTTCTCGAGCATGGTCGCGGCGGCCTTCGGCTGGCGCGCCGTGTTCTGGATCTCGGCCGCGCTGATGGCCCTGGTGGCGCTGGTGCTGTGGCGCGCCCTGCCCCAGCGCCGGCCGCACGGTGCCGGCGGCTATGCGCGCACCATGGCCTCGCTGCCCGGCATCATCCGGCGCACGCCGCAACTGCGCCGCCGCGCTTTCTACCAGGGCATGATGTTCGCGGCCTTCCAGGCCTTCTGGACGGCGGTGCCGCTTCTGCTGGCGCGCGAATTCGGCATGGGCCAGGGCGGCATCGCGCTGTTCGCGCTGGCCGGCGCGGCGGGCGCCCTGGCGGCGCCCTGGGCGGGCCGGCTCGCGGATCGCGGGCTGACCCGGCCGGCCACCGGCGCGGCCATGCTCGCTGCGCTGCTGTCGTTCATCGTCGGCGCGGTGTCGGTGAACTTCCATTCGCTGGCCGGGCTGGTGCTGGCCGCGGTGCTGCTCGACGGCGCGGTGCAGCTGTGCCAGGTGCTGAGCCTGCGCACTCTCTTCATGCTGGCGCCCGAACTGCGGGGCCGCATCAACGGCCTGTTCATGACGCTGATCTTCCTGTGCGCGGCCGCGGCCTCGGGGCTCGCGGCGGCGATCTACACCTTCCATGGCTGGGGCGGCCTGAGCCTGCTGGGCGCCGCGTTCGCGGTCGCCGCGCTGTTGTTCTACAGCACGGAATTTCGTCGGCGATCGATGCTGCCGGCGACCTGAGGCGGCGTCTGCGCCTCGTTCGCGATCGGCAGCCAGGACGCGTTCATCAGCGAAGTTTCGATGCCATGGCCTCACGCGACCATTCGGGAGCGACCATCTGGATGAAGTCGAACGCGAACGATTTCAGCAAGTGATCCTTTCGCAGGCTGATCATGGCGCTCGAGGAAGGAAACAGGTGGCCGACGGGCACGCAGCGCAGGTCCTTGTCCACCGCGACGTTGAACGCCATCTTCTGGAGTACCGCGACGCCGACGCCGGCGGCGACGTAGGCCTTGATGATGCTGGCGTCCATGGCGCGCATCACGACCCACGGGGTGATCCCATGCCTTTGAAACTCGTGCTGGACGACCGAGCCGGATGTGTAGCTGTTGTCGTAGGTGATCAGCGGCCATCGCGCGATGTGTTCCATCGTCAGCCGCCCCATCCTCAGCAAGGGATGCCGTGGCGGCACGATCAGGCAGCGGTCGATGTCATAGGCCTTCACCGAAACGACGCCTTTGGGCATCGGATCCGGCAACGAGCACAGGCCGACATCGATCGTTCCCGCGGTCACGCCCGCCAGGACCTGCGCCGGCGGGCCCACCGTGAACTCGAGCTTCACCCGCGGATAGGCGGAAACGAATCGCTTGGTCACTTCGATCAGCGAATACCGCGCATGGACATGTGTGGTTCCCACGCGCAACGTGCCTTCACTGTCGCCCGGCACTTCCCGCTTCAGCCGCGTCAGCGCCTGGGCGTCCTGCAACACCCGCCCGCACAGCGAGAGCGCTTCTTTGCCCGGTTCGGTCAATGCTGTGAGCCGGTTGCCTGAGCGCACGAAGATCTCGATGCCGATTTCCTTTTCCAGCGCGCGAACCATCTTGCTGACGCCGGGCTGCGTCGTGTGCAGCGATTCGGCCGCGCGCGAAACGTTGAAGCCGCTTGCGACGACCTGGCGCACGCACCGCAGCTGCTGAAAGGTGATGGGCACGGTTCCTTCAGGATATTCGACTGAAGGAATGATAGCGGCCTAAATATTCATTTCACACAATGGTCGCCGAAGCGAAGAATCGCTGTCGATCCCACCATTCCCGAGATGAAATCCGTGCAGGAGTCCGCCCAGCCCCATGACGTCAACGCGAGCTTTCGAGGCGGCGGTCGCTCCGTCGAATATCTCGATCAGATCAACAAGGCCTCCATCGTCGCGCTGGCCGAAGCGCGAACGGTGTCGGCCGATGTCGCCAGCCGCATCGCGGCCGGCATCCTGACGCTGATCAGGGACGAACAAAGCCGGCCCCGGCAGTGGTCGGCGGACTACCTCGACTACGAACCCAAGCTGCTCGCTGCCGTGGGTCCCGACGGCTCTCGCCTTCATTGCGGACGCAGTCGACAGGACATCTCGGCGACCATCGCGCGAATGAATCTTCGCGCCGGCCTGCTGGACGGATTCGAGGCCCTGGTCCGTGCCCGACACGCCCTTCTCTCTCTTGCGGCGCAGCACAAGCGCACCATCGTGCCCGCCTACACGCATGGCGTCCAGGCACAGCCGACGACCTTGGCGCACTACCTGCTGGGCATGGCGGGCGCGCTGGCGCGAAGTGCGGCCCGCCTGCGGGCGGCATACACCCACGTCAACCAGGGGCCCCTGGGTTCGGCGGCCCTGACGACATCGAGCTTCGGGCTCGACCGGCACCGCCTCGCATCCCTCCTCGGGTTCGACGCCCTGGTCGAGAACGCGTACGACGCCAACCATTTCGCGCCGGTCGACACCAGCCTGGAGCTTGCGGCGGCATTTGGCATCGCGGCCGTCCAGATCGGCCAGTTCGCCCAGGATCTTCATGCGCAATATGCAGCGCCGGCGGCCTGGATGACCTTGCAGCAGGGCGAGCTCGTGGGGGTCAGCAGCATCATGCCGCAGAAGCGCAACCCTGCCGCACTGGAGCAGTTGCGCGTGCAAAGCAGCATGCTGCTCGGGGACATGCAGGCCGTGGCGCTGATGGCGCACAACGTGCGCTCCGGCATGTTCGACTATCGGTCCTACGACCCTGTGCCGAGTGCCCGCGCCCTGGCGGTGTTCGAGCTCCTGCGCAAAGTTCTCGATGGCCTCGTGGTCGACAAGGAGCGCGCGCTGGCCGAGGTCCAGGCCGACTATTCGACGGCCACCGAGATCGCGGATGCCCTGATGCAGCGCGCGGACGTGCCATTCCGGATCGGCCATCAATTCGCGTCTGCACTGACGGACTTCGGCCGCGCCCGGAAGCTCGCCATGCGCGAGATCCCCTACCGCGAGGCGGCACGGATCTACGAGGCCATGAGCTCGCAGACGTTCCCGCTGGACGAGAGCGACTTCGCCGAGGTATCGAGCCCTGAATACATGGTCTTCGGGCGCAAGGGCGCCGGGGGTCCGCAGATTGCCGCGGTGGAGCACATGCTGGCTTGCCATCACGCGGATCTCGAGACCGATCGCGCGTGGACGCAGGCGCGGCGGGCTCGCCTGTCCGATGCCGACATGCAACTGGACGCCGCGATCACGGAGATCGCGGCCAACGGCATGACCTCTTCAACGACCTTCCATTCGACCTTCGAGACAACTTCATGAAAAAACTTCTCTTGCTGCTGGCAGCCCTGGCGCTGTCCTTGTCGACCACGGCGGCGCCCTATCCCGACCGGCCGGTGCGCATCGTCGTTCCCTATTCGCCGGGCGGCGGCGGCGACGTGGTCGGGCGTCCGCTCTCGCAGGAACTGGGCAAGCAGCTGGGCGGCTCGTTCATCATCGACAACCGCGGCGGCGCAGGCGGCAACATCGGCATGGAGAACGTGGCGAAGTCGCCGGCGGACGGCTCTTCGATCGTGCTGGCCCTCACCTCGCAACTGGCCATCAACCAGGCGCTGTATCCCAAGCTGCCCTATGACGCGCTGAAGGATTTCGTGCCGATCACGCTGCTCGGCTCGGCGCCGTATTTCCTCGCGGTCAACGCGTCTGTGCCGGTGAAGACCCTGCCCGAGTTCATCAAGCTCGCGAAGGAGAAGCCAGGGGCCATGTCCTATGCATCGACCGGCAACGGCAGCGGCCTGCACCTGTCGATGGAGTTGCTCAAGTCGATGGCCGGCATCGATCTCGTGCACGTGCCTTACAAGGGCGGCGGCGCGGCACTGACCGACCTTCTTTCGGGCAATGTGCAGGCGATGTTCGTCAGCTACGGGACCGGCGGCGCGCAGATCAAGGCGGGCAAGATCCGCGTTCTCGCCGTGTCGTCGACGCAGCGCTCGCCGGCACTGCCGGATGTTCCGACGATCGCGGAGGCGGGCGTCCCAGGCTATGAGTCCGGAGTCTGGTATGCCCTGCTTGCCCCTCGCGGCACGCCACCTGACATCGTCAAGCGCCTGCATGACGGCTCGGTGGCCGCGCTTCAATCGAAGGATCTGCGCGAGCGCTTCGCCTCGGACGGCGTCAAGCCGATCGGCTCCACGCCGGAGGAACTCACGAAGTACATCCAGTCCGAACGAGTCAAGTGGTCCGAAGTCGTCAAGCGGTCGGGCGCGACGGTGGAATGAGGGGCTGAGGGCTGGCTGCGAGACGCCACGCGCCCCACGCGTTCAGCCGGTTGCCGACGCCGGAAAAAGGGTCGTGATCAACTCGTCCGCGAGCCGATTCGAGTCCTTGCCTTCGGTGCTCAACCACTGGCAGAACGCGTGCACGAGATCCTTGCGGCGCGAGAAGGGAGAGGCCAGGTAGTGATAGTCCCTGGTGTCCACATCCTGCAGATCGAGCGGCATGCACAGGCGGCCGGCCGCCACGTCGTCGGTCACCAGCGGCGAAGGCACGAGCGCGACGCCCAGGCCATCGAGCGCGGCCTGCATCGCGAAGTAGATTTCCTCGAAGACCAGCTCCGAACGCGGCCGCAGACCGGTGACGCCTGCCTTGGCGAACCAGTCGGACCACTCGTCCGCCTTCGAATGCAGCAGCACATGCCCTTGCAAGTCTGACGGAGAGCGAATCGGCTGCTGCTCGAGGAGTTCGGGCGCGCACACCGGCACGAGGCTCGCGCTCAGGAACGGCACCGCGGCGTGCTTCGGCGACCGCTGCTGCAGGCGGCGAATGATGATGTCCACGCCGCTGGGCGGCAGGTCACCGAGCGGCGACTTGCCGGTGGTCAGCCGGATTTCCACCTCGGGCCGGCGGCGCTGAAACGACGACAGCCGCGGGATCAGCCAGCGCATCGCGAAAGTCGGCGGCACGTTGATCAGCAAGGTCGCGGGACTGGCATGGCCGCGCACCTGATGCACGGCCGTTTGCAGGCGCTCGATGGCAGGTGCCACGTCCGCGAACAGCGCGCGACCCGCGTCCGAGAGCGCGAGGCGGTTGCGGTGCCGGTCGAACAGCGTGACCCCGAGCTCGTCCTCGAGCCCGCTGATCTGGCGACTGACGGCCCCGTGCGTCACCCCGAGGTCCCTGGCCGCCTGCGACACGCTCAGATCGCGCGCCACCGCCGCGAAGGCTCGCAGCGCATTGAGTGACACGGCTGCAGGAGGACTCGGCATTCCGCGATTCTTGCACGCAGGACCCTGTGAGGAAATCTCACGGTTCAGCGCTTGCGCGTGACTTGTCCCGGACCGGCGCAACCCGGACACTTGCGTCCCCAAGGATCCGATGGACAAGCAATGGCAATGGAGAAGTTGACGAAACGCATGTCGGCCGTCGATCGGCGCAGCTTCCTGACGGCGGCGATCGCCCTCGCGGCCGTCCCGGCCGGTGCGCAGCAGGACTTTCCGAACAAGCCGATCCGGATCATCTCGCCCTATACGGCCGGAGGTCTGGGCGACACGCTGCCCAGAGCGCTCAGCGTGGTGCTGAGCCCGCGTCTGGGCCAGCGCGTGCTGGTCGAGAACCGGCCCGGGGCCAGCCAGATGATGGGGACGCAGTTCGTGGCGCGCGCCGAGAACGACGGCTATACGCTGCTGTGGGCCAGCACCACCAACATGGCGATCAACACCATCGCGCAGACCCGGCTCGGCTACGACCCGCAAAAGGATTTCGCGCCGATCGGCGTCTGCTTCACCTCACCGCTCTATCTGCTGGTGAACCCCCGCCTGCCCGTGAAGTCGGTCAAGGAGTTGATCGCCTACGCCAAGGCCCACCCCGGCAAGCTGACCTTCGCGTCCGGCGGCAGCGGCTCGACCAACCATCTGGCCGGTGAGCTGTTCATGCAGCAGACGGGCATCCGGATGCTGCATGTGCCCTACAAGGGCGCCGGTCCGGCGATCGTCGGCGTGATCGGCGGCGAGGTCGACCTGATGTTCGAAGGCGCTGGCATCGAGCACGCGCGGCACGGGCAGTTGCGCGCACTGGCGGTCGCCAGCCGCCAGCGCACGCACGGCGCACCGGAGGTTCCGACGATCGCCGAAGCGGGCGTGCCGGGTTTCGATGCCAGCGTCTGGTTCGGCCTCGCCGCGCCGGCCGGCACGCCGCCCGCCGTGGTCGCCAGGCTGGCGAGCGGGCTGCAGGAGGCGCTGAAAGACCCGGCATTGGTCAGATCGATCGGCGATGCCGAAATCACGCCCTCGTCGCCGCAGGCGATGGCGGATCTCGTGCGCACCGACACCGACAAATGGCGCAAGGTGGTCGTGGACGCCCACATCGTTTTTGAATGAGGACCGATCGATGAACAAGCTTCCCGTGGTCGTGCTCGGTGCCGGCATCGGCGGCCTGGCCGCGGCCGCCGCCCTGCGCCGGGTGGGTACCGAGGTGATCGTGTACGAACAGGCGGCGCGCTTCGCGCGCGTCGGCGCGGGCATCCAGCAAAGCCCCAATGCCATGAAGGTGCTGCGCGGCCTCGGGCTCGAGCAGCACATCCGCGAGCTCGCATTCAACCCGCGGACCTCGCTCAATCGCGATGCCTACAGCGGCGACACCACCAACGAGTACCCGCTCGGAAAACCGATCGAGTCGCGCTATGGCGCGCCCTTCCTCGCGCTGCACCGGGCCGATCTCCACGCAGCACTGGCATCCATCGTGCCCGAGCACTGTGTGCGGCTCGGGCACAAACTGGTCGGCATCGATCAGGACGAACGGGCCGTGCATCTTCGGTTCGCCAACGGGGAACAGATCCAGGCGCATGCCGTGATCGCAGCCGACGGCGTTCATTCGATGGTGCGCGAGCATGTCGCGCGCGATGCGCAGCCGCCGCGCTTCACGGGCCGCGTCGCTTACCGGACGACCTTCCCGGCACGGCTTCTCAAGGGCGTGGACATCGGAGAGTCGCGTACCAAATGGTGGGGTGAGGACCGGCACATCGTCATCTACTACGTGACCGCGCAGCGCGATGAGGTGTATTTCGTGACCAGCCAGCCCGAGAAGGCCGACTGGATGACGAAGGAATCCTGGTCGGCCGAGGGCGACGTGGACGAGCTGCGCGGGTCGTTCGCGCGTTTCCATCCGGATGTCCGGGCGGTGCTCGCGTCCGCGCCCAAGGTCCACAAGTGGGGGATCTTCGAGCGGGATCCGATGTCGATCTGGCACCGCGGCCGCGTGACCCTGCTTGGCGATGCCTGCCACCCGATGACGCCCTACATGGCATCGGGCGCGGCGATGGCGCTCGAGGACGCGGCCGTGCTCTCGCGTTGCGTGCAGGAGGTCGGGCTTGCCAGGCCTGACCAGGTCTTCGCGGTCTTCGAAGCGAGCCGCAAGCCGCGCACGTCACAGGTCCAGGCCGGTTCCAGTGCCAACACCTGGATGCGCAACAGCACCAATCCCGACTGGCTCTACGGCTATGACGCGTGGACCGTGCCGTTGACGGGCACGCAGCCGGTCGCTGCCTGATGATCGTGGCGGCCTGCAACAGGGTGGTGTCGCGCTTCCTGGTCGCGCTGGACATCGGGCATTGACTTCGCGCGGGCGCGCCTGCAGAAATCGCCGCGAGCGCCTATGCTGATCGGCTTTTTCCGGGCCGCGAGCCCGGCCTTTCGGCGATTCCCACGGAGTACTTCACCATGCGTCACCACCCCCTCGGCCGCACCGGCCTCTTCGTATCGGAACTGTGCCTCGGCACCATGACCTTCGGCGGCGGCGAAGGCATCTGGGGCAAGATCGGCGCGCTGCAGCAGACGGATGCCGAGCGGCTGATCGGCCAGGCGCTCGATGCCGGCATCAACTTCATCGACACCGCCGACGTCTACTCGGGCGGCCTGTCCGAGCAGATCACCGGGCAGGCGCTCAAGAACCTCGGCGTGGCGCGCGACCAGGTCATCGTCGCGACCAAGGTGCTCGGCGAAACCGGCCCCGGGCCGAACGCGCGCGGCGCATCGCGCGGCCACATCATGGACGGCGTCAAGGCCAGCCTGAAGCGGCTGCAGCTCGATCACATCGACCTCTACCAGATCCACGGCTTCGATCCGGCGACGCCGATCGAAGAGACCGTGCGCGCGCTCGATCAACTGGTGCGGCACGGCCACGTGCGCTACGTCGGCGTCTCCAACTGGGCGGCATGGCAGATCGTCAAGGCCCTGGGCGTGGCCGAGCGCCTGGGCCTTGCGCGCTTCGAGTCGCTGCAGGCCTATTACACCGTCGCCGGGCGCGATCTCGAACGCGAGCTGATCCCGATGCTGAAGAGCGAAGGCCTCGGCCTGATGGTGTGGAGCCCGCTGGCCGGCGGCCTCTTGAGCGGCAAGTACGGACGCGGCCAGCAGGGCGAGGAAGGCAGCCGGCGCGTCAGCTTCGACTTCCCGCCGGTCGACAAGGAGCGGGCCTACGACTGCATCGACGCCATGCGCCCCATCGCCGCGGCACACGGCGTGTCGGTGGCACAGATCGCGCTCGCCTGGCTGCTGCACCAGCCGCAGGTCACGAGCGTGATCGTCGGCGCCAAGCGGCCCGAGCAGCTCGCCGACAACATCGCGGCCACCCAGGTCGCATTGAGCGCGGCCGAGCTCCAGCAGCTCGACCAGGCCAGCCGCCTGCCTTCGGAATACCCCGGCTGGATGCTCGAGCGGCAGGGCGAGGGGCGGCGCAAGCAGGTCGCCGATGCCGAGGCACCGCGCAGCCAGGCCTGAGGCCGACACGCGGGAAGAAGTCCTACAGCCACAGTCGCCCGGGCCGCCTTGGTCCCGCATGCCACCGCGTCTAGGGTGGCAGCGCCCAAGGGAGCGTGGCGACAGACGGAACAAGGCCGGTGCCGGCCAAGCCGCGCGCAGTGTCCTGCCATCTTGTGTGGAGGTTTTGGATGTCATCGATTCGTTCCGCCCGTCGCGCGCGCCGGGCCACGTGCTTGTGCACTCTTGCGGCGCTCGCGGGTTCCGGTCTTCTGGCCTCGACACCGGCATTGGCCGACCCGTCGCCGGCGCTCGACCGCTTCAGCTTCTCGGTCGGCGCCTATGGCGCGGACCCGACGATCAATGCCACCGTGCTCACGCCGTATGGCGCGCTGAACTCCGGCGACATCCAGCGCGGCCGCGTGACGATGCCGCGCATCTCGGCCGACCTGCTGATCGGCGATTCGCAAGGCCTGTCGCTTGACTATTTCCAATACAGCCGCGGCTACACGGGGGCGCTGGCCAGCAACTTCGCGATCGGCCCGGGCACGGTGACCACCATCGGCAATGCCAACGTCGACTTCAAGCTCGACTTCGGCCAGCTGGCCTACAGATGGTGGATCGGCTCGGGCAACACGGTGCTGGGCCTCGGCGCCGGCGCCGCTTACTACAAGGCCACCCTGCGCACCAATGCGGTGGCCGGCCTGAACGGACTCACGGCCGCCTTCAGCCAGCAAGACAGCGACGACGCGATCGCCCCGCTGCTGGAAGCGGGCGTGCGCCATGCCATCACGCCCGACCTGCGCCTGTTCGCGGACGCCTCGGGCATCCGCAAGTTCGGCGGCAAGTTCAGCGGCAACATCTACAACGCCGCACTGGGGGTGGAGTGGTTCCCGCTGAAGAACGTGGGCGTCGTGGCGTCGTACAACCTGACGAACATCGATCTGCAGCGCAACGGCTACCTCGCCGAGCGGCTGCGCGTGCGCCTGCACGGGCCCACGGTCGCCTTGAAGGCGCGCTTCTGAGGCCTGCCTAGCGGTAGGTCGCGAGATGGATGCTGGTTTCGGTGCTGCGGATGCCCTTCAGCAGCCGGATGCGCTCCAGCACCTGCGACAGCTCCGCCATCGATGCGGCGCGCAGATCGGCCAGCAGATCCCAGCGGCCATTGGTGTCGTGCAGCGCGGCCACGCCGGGCTCGCCGAGCAGGCTGGCGATGACCTGCCGCGTCTGGTTGCCCTCGACCAGGATGCCCATCCAGGCGCGGATCTCGTCGGACCGCATCTCGGGCCGCAGCTGCACCGCATAGCCGACGATCACGCCGCCGTCCTCCAGCTTGCGCAGGCGGTTGTTCACCGTGCCGCGCGAGACGCCGAGCCTGTGGGCCAGCGTGGCGACGGGCAGGCGCGCATCGTGGCGCAGCAGCGCGATCAGTCGGTGATCGAGTTCGTCGATGTCCATTTGGTCAATGCGTCCTGTCGTTTCGTCAGCCAGCCATGCGAATGGTGCAATCTTGACGCTTCTTTCTGCCGCCGGGACGCGGGAGACTGGCTCATCATGTCCAAGCTGCAAGATATCTCCACCCTTTACCTCGGCGCACCCGACGTGGCGCGCATCGTCGCCCGCAAGGGACTGTCCGCCTGTCTGGCCGGCGTGGCCGCGCGCATCGGACAGGACTTTCTTCGCTGGCCGGCCTTCGACAAGTCGGCCCGCGTCGCCAGCCATTCGAAGGACGGCGTCATCGAGCTGATGCCGGTGGCCGATGACGCGTTGTACGCCTTCAAGTACGTCAACGGCCATCCGAAGAACCCGATCGCCGGCCTGCCCACCGTGATGGCCTTCGGCGTGCTGGCCGAGGTCGCCACCGGCGCGCCGCTGCTGCTGGCCGAGCTGACGCTGGCGACCGCCATCCGCACCGCCGCCATGTCGGCCGTGGCCGCGCGCGCATTGGCGCGCCCGGACAGCCGCACCATGGCGCTGATCGGCAACGGCGCGCAGAGCGAGTTCCAGGCACTCGCCTTCCGCGACCTGCTGGGCATCACCACGCTGCGCCTGTTCGACACCGATGCGCGCGCCACCGACAAGCTCATGCGCAACCTGCACGGCCAGGGACTCGCGCTGCTGCCCTGCGCCAGCGCCGCCGACGCGGTGCGCGGCGCGGACATCGTGACCACGATCACCGCCGACAAGACACTCGCGACCATCCTCACGCCGGACATGATCGAGCCGGGCATGCACCTGAACGCGGTCGGCGGCGACTGCCCCGGCAAGACCGAGCTGCACCCCGAGGTGCTCCGGCGCGCGGCCGTGTTCGTCGAGTACGCGCCGCAGACGCGCATCGAAGGCGATCTGCAGCAGATGCCGGCCGACTTCCCGGTCACCGAGCTGTGGCGAGTGCTGAGCGGCCAGCGTCCGGGCCGCGCCGATGCAGCGCAGGTGACGGTGTTCGACTCGGTCGGCTTCGCGCTCGAGGACTATTCGGCGCTGTGCTTCCTGCGCGACGCGGCCGAGGAATTCGGCATCGGCGAACGCCTGCAGCTGGTGCCGCAGATGGCCGATCCGAAGAATCTGTTCGGCGTGCTGGGCCGCAGCGCGGACGGCTCGGCCTGCACTGAAAGGCTGCAGCGAGCTTGAACCGATTGCGAGATCTTATTTTTTGTCACATCTCCCTCGGTCGAGGGATGTGTCAGCCGGCATTCAGCTACAACATAATCAAGAGCGCTTTCGCTTTAACTCCCGTCGGGCTTTCCAGCGCGACGCGGCTTGCCTGGTCCATGTTCCAACCCCCTTCGTCCGAGCTTGCCCGACAGGCACCTCCCCTCGCCGCTTCGCCACAGACGCTCGCCTCGGTGTTCGAGGCGCAATGCGCGGCCCGTGGGGACAAGCTGGCCTACGGCTTCCTCGCCAGCGACCTGGGCCTCGCCGAACAGACGAGCTACGCACAGCTGCGCCGCGACGTCCACGCCCTCGCATCATGGCTCACGACCTGCACCCTGGCAGGCGACCGCGTGCTGCTCGCCTTCGCGCCGGGGCTGGACTTCGTGCGTGCGTTCTGGGCCTGCATGCTGACCGGCCGTGTCGCCGTGCCGGTGCCGGCACCCGACCTGATCCGCATGCACCACGCGGCACCGCGGCTGCGCAGCGTGATCGCCGATTCGCGCGCGGCCGTCATGCTGACCACCGGCAAGCTGCTCGATGCCGCGGCCGCCGTGCTCGACCCGGCCACCTTCGCGATGACGCGCTGGCTGGCGCTGCCCGATCTCGCGCGCGATGCGGCCGACGCACGGGCCTTCGCGCCGCCGCCGCTCGAAGCGTCCACCCTCGCCTACCTGCAATACACCTCCGGCTCGACCTCGTCGCCGCGCGGCGTGCGCCTGAGCCATGCGAGCGTGCTCGCGAACGCGCGCGCGGTGCTCGACGCCAGCGGCGGCGATGCGGGCAGCCGCGGCCTCAGCTGGCTGCCGCACTTTCACGACTACGGCCTGGTCTGCGGCGTGCTGACGCCGGTGATCACCGGTGCCAGCAGCTTCCTGATGTCACCCGTCAGCTTCCTGCGCAAGCCGCTGCTGTGGCTGGAAGCGATCTCGGCCTTGCGGATCACGCACACCGGCGCGCCGAATTCCGCCTACGCGGCCTCGCTGCTGGCGCTCGGGCGCAAACCTTTCGACGGCCGGCTCGACAGCCTGGTGTCGATGAGCTGCGGCGCCGAGCCGATCCATGCCGATACCGTCGAACACATGCTCGCCGCCTTCGCGCCGTCGGGGCTGCGTCCGCAGGCGTTCAAGCCATCGTACGGACTCGCCGAGGCCGTGCTCGGCGTGACATCGGTCGCACTCCATGCCGAGCCGCACATCGTCGCGGCGGATGCGGGCGCCTTGCTGGCCCATCGCTTCGAGCCGGTCGCGCACGATGCGCCGCAGGCGCGCCGCCTGGTCGGCTGCGGCCCGGCGATGGCGCACACCGAGATCGTGATCGTCGACACCGACACGCTGCGCGCGCGCGCCGACGGCGGCATCGGCGAGATCTGGGTGCGTTCGCCCGGCGTCGGCAGCGGCTACTGGATGCAGCCGGAGGCCAGCGAAGCGGCCTTCGGCGCCCACCTCGCCCACGGCGACGGCCCCTTCCTGCGCACCGGCGACCTCGGCTTTCTGGACCAGGGCGAACTGTTCGTCACCGGCCGCCTGAAGGACCTCGTCATCGTCCACGGCGAGAACCACTACCCGCAGGATCTGGAATGGAGCGCCGAGCGCGCGCACCCGGACCTGCGCCGCGGCCATGCCGCCGCCTTCGCGGTCGACACGCCCGGCGGCGAGGCGCTGGTGCTGGCGCTCGAACTCGAACTGCGTGCTTTCGCGCCCCATGCCGAGGCCATCTTTCGCGAGGTGCGGCGCGCCATCGCGGTGGAGCATGGCCTGGGCGTGCACGCGATCGTGCTGCTGCGCCCGGGCAGCCTGCCGCGCACCTCGAGCGGCAAGATCCGGCGCCAGCATTGCCGCAGCGCGTTCCTCGCAGGCGAGCTGACGGCGGTCGCATCGAGCATCGACGAGACAGACGACGACGCGCCGCGGATCGCCGGCCTCGACGAAGACGCGCCCGCCGCCGGCCCCGAAGCCGCCACGCGCCGCACGATGCCGCGCAACGACGACGAGCGCGCGGTCCACGCGATCTGGTGCGAGGTGCTCGGCACGCGCGCCTTCGGCATCCACGAAAGCTTCTTCGAGCTCGGCGGCGGTTCGCTGCGCATGACGCAGGTGCTGTCGCGCATCAATGCCCGCTTCGACATCGAGTTGCCGTTGATCGAACTCTTCGAGCATGCGAGCGTGGCCGCGATGGCGGCGCAGGTCGCGCAGCATCGCAACGGCACGCCCGTCCCGCAGGCCGGCATCGTGCGCGTCGCGCGCGGCGTGGCGCTGCCGGCTTCGCTGTCGCAGCGCCGCATGTGGGTGATCCAGCATTTCGATCCGGCCTCGACCGCCTACAACGTGCCGATCGCGATCCGCCTGCGCGGCGCGCTCGATCCTGTCTTGTGCCAGCGGGCCTTCGATGCGATGGTGCGGCGCCACGAAGGCCTGCGCACCTGCTTCGTGATGGGCGAGCACGAGCCGATGCAATGGATCGAGCCGCATCTGCCGGTGCCGATCGAGCACGTCGACCTGCGCCACCTGCCGGCCTCGGAGCGCAACGCGCATGCGCGCACCCTGCTTGCGCAGCGGCTCGCGCAGCCCTTCGACCTGTCGAAGGCGCCGCTGCACCATCCGATGCTGCTGCGCCTCGGCGAGCGCGAGCATGTGCTGTTCTGGCTGCTGCACCACGCGATCACCGACAACTGGGCCGGCGCGCTGCTGATGCGCGAGGCGCTGGCCGCCTATGGTGCGCTGGCCGCGGGCCGCGCGCCGGTGTCGGCCCCGCCGGCCATCGGCTATGCCGACTATGCGGCCTGGCAGCGCAGCCCCGAGGCCGCGGCGGCCCGGCGGCCCCATCTGCACTACTGGACCGAACGGCTGCGCGAGCTGCCCGATCTCGACCTGCCGACCGATTTCCCGCGCCCCGCGAAGGCCAGCTTCAAGGGCGCGCGCGCGTCGGCCGATCTGCCGCCGCGGCTGCGCGAGGCCGTGCACGCCTTCGGCAGCCGCGAGGCGGTGACGCCTTTCGTCGTCTTCCTCTCGGCCCTCGCGCTGATGCTCGGGCGCGAGGCGAAGAGCGAGGACGTGCCCATCGGCACGCCGATCGCGAACCGGCATCGCTTCGCGTCCGAGCAGCTCGTCGGCACGCTGGTGAACACGCTGGTGATGCGCACCGACCTGTCGGGCGACCCGAGCTTCGCGCAGCTGGTGAACCGCGTGCGCCGCAACGCGCTCGAGGCGCATGCGCACCAGGATGCGCCTTTCGACGAGCTGATCGACGCGCTCGGCCACGACCGCACGCTGCGCCCGCAAGGGCCGGTGCGCGTGCTCTTCAACGTGCTGAACGCGCCGGTCGGCCAGCTCGATTTCTTCGGGCTCGAAGTCGAGGAGTTCGACTTCGAACGCAGCGCCGCGCAGTTCGATCTCTCGGTCCACATCGACACCGAGTTCGCGCAGCGCATCCACCTCGAATATGCGACCGACCTGTACGCGCCCGTCACGGCCGCGCGCATGCTGGAGAACTACCTCGCGCTGGTCGAGCGGCTGCTCGCGCAACCCGAGCGCCGGCTGTCCGAGTTCGAGATGCTGTCGCCGGCGCAGATGAACCTGCTGCGCCACGGCTGGAACGGCGCGCGCGCGCCGCTGCCCGCGCAGCCGCTGGTGCACCGCTATCTCGATCTCGCTGCGCCCGAGCGGCAGGCGCGCGTGGCCGTGATCGACGCCGAGGGCGAAGCATCGAGCTACGGCGACATCGAGGCGCGCTCGAACCGGCTCGCGCATGCGCTGCGCGCGCGCGGCATCGGGCGCGGGCAGCGCGTCGGCCTCTGCATCCAGCGCAGCCCCGACATGCTGATCGCGCAGCTCGCGGTGATGAAGGCGGGCGCGGCCTATGTGCCGCTGGACCCGGGCTATCCGCGCGATCGCCTGCGCTACATGGCCGTCGATGCCGACCTCTCGGCCGTGCTGATGCACCGCAGCGCGGGCGAGATCCTCGAAGGACTCGAACTGCCGATGCTGGCGCTGGAAGACGCGCAGCTGGTGCACGGCCAGTCGCCGCTGCCCCTCGCACCGAACCCGGCGCTGGACGCGACGCCGGACGACGAGGCCTATGTGATCTACACCTCGGGCTCGACCGGCCAGCCCAAGGGCGTGCGCGTGCCGCACCGCGGCGTGGTCAACTTCCTCGCCGGCATGGTGAAGATGCCGGGCCTGGCGGCCGAGGATTGCGTGATGGCGATCACCAGCCCCTCCTTCGACCCCTCGGTGCTCGACCTGCTGCTGCCGCTGGCCGTGGGCGCGAAGGTCGTCATCGCCTCGCATGCGCAGGCGCACGATCCGGCCGCGCTGCGTGCGCTGCTCGAACGCCATGGCGCAACGCTGCTGCAGGCCACGCCCTCCGCATGGCGGCTCTTGATCGATGCCGGCTGGACCGGCACGCCCAGCTTCCGCGCGCTGATCGGCGGCGAGGCGCTGCCGCCGATCCTGGCCGAGCGCCTGATGGAGCGCAGCGTCGAGCTCTGGAACATCTACGGTCCTACCGAGACCACGGTCTGGACCACCGCCTGGAAGGTCGAGTCGCCGCGCCACGGCATCGCCATCGGACGGCCGATCGACAACACCACGGTCTGGGTGCTCGACGAACACGGCCATGCCTGCCCGATCGGCGTGCCCGGCGAGCTCTGCATCGGCGGCGCGGGCGTCACGCCGGGCTACTACCGCCGCGACGAGCTGACGGCCGATCGCTTCATCGCCGATCCCTTCAGCGGCGAGACCGGCGCCCGCCTCTACCGCACCGGCGACCTCGGACGCTGGCGGCACGACGGCCTGCTCGAACACCTCGGCCGCGCGGACCATCAGGTCAAGCTGCGCGGCTACCGCATCGAGATGGGCGAGATCGAATCCGCACTGCTCGACCATCCGCAGATCGCGCATTGCGTGGCCGTGACGCGCGCACAGAGCGAGGAGGACGTGCGGCTGATCGCCTACGTGGTCGCGCACGGCGATGCGCCGCCGAGTCCCGCGGCGCTGCGCGAGCACCTGCGGTCACGGCTGCCGCAGTACATGATCCCGCAGCACTTCGTGGTGCTGGCCGAGATGCCGCAGCTGCCCAACGGCAAGGTCGACCGCAGCGCGCTGCCGGCGCCGGCCGTCGAGAGCCTGCTGGCCGACGGCCGCAGCTACCTCGCACCGGTCACGCACAGCGAGCAGGTGATCGCGGGCATCTGGTCGGAACTGCTGGGCCTCGAACAGGTGGGACGCAACGACAACTTCTTCGACCTCGGCGGCCATTCGCTGCTGGCGATGCGCGCGGTGACGGCCATCGAGGCGCTGCTGGACTGGAAGGTGGCGCCGAACCGGCTCATCTTCGAGAGCCTGCAGCAGATCGCGCACGCGGAGAACCTGGAAGCGCGGCGGCGCGAAACGGCCGGCTGAGAAAGCGCGAGCCCTGCTCGCCGAAACGCCAGGGCACGTCGATCGCCTTCGTGAGGCCGATGCGCGGCCCGGCCTCGACCCTCACGGCCGGATGATCGCCGGGCGCTGCCTGCAGCTCGAAGGGCGGCGCGTCGAGCGGCAATCCGTAGAAGCCGGCATCGATGCCGAGCGCCTGCCCCAGGCGCCCCGGCCCCGAACACAAAAGCCGGATGTCCTCGACCCCGCGCCGCTCGCGCATGCGGTCGAGGCCCGCGGTCGGCATCAGCGCGCGGATCAGCACGCCGGCGCCATGCCCCTCCTCGCGGCAGACGAAGTTGAGGCACCAGTGGATGCCGTAGGAGCGATAGACATAGACGTGCCCCGGCGGCCCGAACATCGCCGCGTTGCGCGCGGTCGGACCGCCGAAGGTGTGCGAGGCCGGATCCTCGCGGTCGTAGGCCTCGGTCTCGACGATGCGCCCGCCCACGCCGTCGACCAGCACCGTGACGCCGATCAGTCGGCGAGCGACCTCCTGCGAGGGCGCGTTGAAATCGACGCCCGCGAGCGCGGCGGGAACTGGGGGCTTGCGATGCATGGCTGCGGTCCGATGGCTTCGTCCAAAGACGAAGCAGTGTCCCGCAAGTCGCCGCTTCAGGCCGCGCCGGCTGTCGCCGCGCGGGCCTGCGCCTGCGCCGCCGACACGAAGGGACGCTGCCGCATCCACTTGGTCGCCACCCATTTCTCGCCGCGCACGACCGCGCTGCTGCCATGCAGCGACGCATGATCGAGCTGATCGAGGCTGTTGCAGTACTCGAAGTAGACCGCGTGGCCGCGCTGCGGCGAGACCGCCCAGCCGGCCTCGGGGAACACCGTCTCGCCGCCTTCGGGCACGTCGTTCAGGTAGCAGACCATGGTGCTGACGCGCTGGCCGCTGCGCGCGATGGAGGCCTGGTTCGCGGGGTTCGAGCGCAACAGGAAGTCGTAGTGCGGCGCGCTGCCCGCGCCGCGCGGGTAATGCAGGATCTGCAGCCCCTCGCCATGCGCAGGCGGCAGGTTCATCAGCTCGGCGATGCGGCGGTCGAGCCGGGCGACGAGCGCGTTTTCGAGCGGCCGGAAGAACATGCCGAGGCTGCTGCGCAGGCCGGTCACCACGTCGTGCCCGGTCTGCGGATCGACCAGGGTCGAGGGCTGCAGGCGCGGGCGCGCCATCTCGATCAGCTCGGCGCATTCGTCGGCATCGAGCACGTTGTTCAGCACCGCGAGCATCGGCTGGGCGGCCCGCGCGGCGACGCGCACGATGCGGTCCGAGGTCGCGATCGCGGTGCCGGGCCGCAGCCTCGGCGCCTCGTGCCGGTAAGCGGGCAGTGTCGTGTCGGCAGATGTCGCCAGCTCGACGCTGTCGCGCGGCACCGGCAGGCCTCGCGCACGCGCCTGCACGAAGGCATCGACGATCGCGCGCGCTGCCTCGGGCGCCATGCGCTGGCGCTGCATTTCCTCCAGCAGGCCGGCCGGCGCATGGCCGGCATCCAGATGCTGCTGGATCCACAGGCCCAGCTCGGGCGTGAAGCGGACGATGCTGCGCATGCCCTCAGAGGTCCGCGGCCACCCAGCCGGCATCGGTCAGGCGGAAGGTCTCGGTGAGCTCGGCGCTGCCGGCGCCGCGCACCACGTTGGCCACCACCGGGAACACCTTCTGCGCGTCGGCGTCCTGCATCCAGGACGCGGGCTCGGCCTTGTAGGTGTAGGTCACGACCATCTGATGGGCGCCGGGTGCGGCATTCCAGCGCAGCACCTTGTCGAGGCTCAGACGCGCGGCGCAGAAATTGCCCTGCGGTGCTTTCCTGCCGTCGGCCTGCACGGTGTCGCGCACGCGGTAGAACTTGTGCCCCGCATCGGTGAGCGCGTAGCGGCGCACCTTCATGTGGTGCGAGATGCCGTCGTCGTCCTTCAGATCGATCTCGGCCACCGAGGCGGCGACGAGCCCGAGCTTCTCGAGCACCGGCATCTGCACGGCGTTGCGCGCGCCGGATTCGATCTCGCGCTCGGTCACGTCGATCGGCCACTGGCTCTTGCCGAGGCAGAGGTCGCCGCGCTGCGCGAGGTAGGTGTTCATCGCCGCGGTGAAGTTCTCGGCGCTGGCATCGGTCGGCTTGCTGCAGGCGGCGAGGCCGAGAGCACCGGCCAGCGTGAGGACGGCGCGGAGGATCGGCGGCATGCGAAAGGGTTCGAGGGTCATGGTGCTTCGGAATGGAAAGCTGGTGCTCGTCACTGGATGCATGCATCTGAAGTCGGTGCTGTGGCCGGCGGCTTGTAGCCATCGGTCAGCGTCTTGAGAAAGCAGATCAGGTCGGTGATGTCCTGTTCCGACATCGGCGGCGTGCTGTGCGCCGCGCGGCCGTCCATCGGCAGCTGCGTGTCGATGTTGCCCACGAAGGACGGCGGCAGGTCGTCGTACTTCTTCACCGTGCCGCCGGTGTATTGCGTGGTGATCAGGCCATAGGCCGGGAAGCCCGCATCGGGCGTGGCCTTGGGCGTGCCGCCGACGGTGGGATACCAGAGCTCGGGCATCGTGTCGCGCGTGTTGTAGAAGCGGATCACCTGCTCGAGCGAATGCATCACGCCGTTGTGGAAGAAGCTCTGGCGCAGCGCCACGTTGCGCAGCGTCGGCGCCTTGAACATGCCGCAGAAGGTGTTGCCCGGCACCGGCGGATGGTCGGTGCGCAGCGGACCGCAGATGCCGATGTCGAAGTGGCTCGGGTCGGCATTCGCGGGGATCGCCGTGTTGCGCGGCACGCCGATGGCTTCGTAGGAGAAGTCGGTGAACAGCGCCGAGCTGCCGTTCAGTCCCGCGCCCTGGTAATGGCAGGAGGCACAGTTGCCGGTGTTCGGATTGGCGAACACCTTGAGCCCGCGCGCCTCGGCCACGGTGAGGTTGCCGCCGATCTTGTTGCCGGCATAGAGATCGAACTTGCTCGAGTAGGGATGGAAGCTCGGGTCTTCGAGCTGATAGGCCTGCAGCGCGTTGCGCGCGTTCTGGAATGCCGCATTCGTGTCGGCGAAGGCGTCGGCGCCGAAGGCCTGCTTGAAGAGGCCCGCGTACGGCCCGGCCTGCAGCCTGGCGACCACGTCGGCCGCGCTCGCGTTCGCCATCTCGTTGGGGTCGAGCAACGGGATCTGCGCCTGCGCGGCCAGCGTCGGCGCGCGGCCGTCCCAGGTGAAGCCGCCGCCGGGGCCGGGCACGCTGATGCCGTCGGGGTTGTCGAGCAGATCGGCATAGGGCGGTGTCACGTCCTTGTAGCGCAGCGAAGGCACGGCGCGTGTGCCGCTGCGGTTGAGCCGGGTGCCGCCGAGCTGCACCGACAGATCGTTCGGCGGGCCGTAGGCCGAGTTCGGATCGTGGCAGGTGGCGCAGGACATCTTGCCGGAGTCCGACAGGGTCTGGTCGACGAACATCCGGGCACCGACCTGCGCGGCCAGGCTCAGCGGGGTGCTCGGCGATGCGGGCGTGCCGGTCGATGCGGAGCTGCCGGCCGCAGGCGGCAGCGCGGCGACGGGCACCGAAGCGCCGCCGCCGCTGCCGCCGCCGCAGGCGGTCAGCGCACTGCAGAGGACGACGGCAGGAATGAAGAAGGCGGCGCGCGTGGCACCGCGGCCGGCCGGCACGCTGGCTACTTCAGCGCCCAGACGTTGGTCTGGCTCGCATCCGGGCCGACCTGCGGCGGCACCGCCACGTCCGCCGATTGCTTCTGGGTGTAGCCCGCCGCTGCGACCCAGGCGTGGTTGATCGGACGCACCGAGTCGAAGTGGGTGTCGGCGCTGCCGGCGTACTCGGGCAGGTTCAGGATGTTCTGCGCGATGAAGCGCTCGGTGTACTTCGAGCGGTTCATGTACGAGCCGTCGACCGCCGGATCGGCCAGCTGGAACATGTCCTGGAAGGTGCGCACCAGCGCGAAGTGGCTGTAGACGTCGCCGTCGGCCACGCCCTTGGGCGCATTGGGCTGGTTGGTCAGGATGCCGAAGATGCTCTGGCCGTGGCCGCGGTTGCCCTTGGTGTAGTTGTTGACCGACGCGTCCGGCGAGAAGCTGCCGTCGGCGTTCTGCACCAGCGGCTTGGCGACGGTGCTGTTCGAGACGTTCCAGCCGCAGCAGGAGTTGAAGCCGGCGGTGGCATTGCCTTCGTCGAACATCAGCACGATCGCTACGCGCTTCTGGCGGTTGGCCCACAGCGGCGAGGCCTCGATCTTCTTCACCAGCGCGTCGACGTAGTTGTCGCCGCGCGTGATGATCGCGCCGCCGGTGGCGACCGGCACGTTGTTGGCCACGCTGCTGCAGTCGCTCGCGGTGACGGCGGCCGGGTTGCCGCCCACCGTGCCGGTGAGGGTAATGCCGTGCATGTCGTCGCACTGGTCGGGCACGACGAAGTTCAGCGTGCCGACCTTGCCGCTCGCGAGGTCGGTGCCGAGCTGGTCCATGTCGTAGCTCGCGGGGATCGCGTACTTGGTCGAGTTGACCTTCAGCACGTCGTCCCACTGGCCGCCGCCCATGGTGCGGTTGCTGTACTTCCATTCCGGTGCGCTGCGCACGTTCTGGTAGGCCATGCCCGGATGGTGCTTGGTCTTGTAGAGGCCGGCCGGCAGCGGCAGGTTCAGGCCCACGGTGCCGATGGCGGTGGTGTTGCCGGCCAGCGTGCCGGGTGCGTAGACGTGGTCCTGCGCGATCACGGCCGGATCGGCCACGCTGTCGGTGCGGAAGTCCTGGCCCGGGTTCAGCGACTCGTTGTAGGTGCGCCAGGTCAGGCCGGCCGCGGCGAGCGCGTTGAAGAGGTTGGGCTTGCCGACGATGTTGTGGTTCACCGCCGCCGCCTGCGTGCAGGTGGTGGCGAAGGGCGAGCTGGCGAGGCCGGGCGCGTTCTTGTCGGGCACCGGCAGATCCTGCACCGCATTCGCGCCGGTGGCGTCGCAGTTCCACTGGCTGTCGTCGGTGATGCCGAAGTCGTCGGCGCCACCGAGCGCGGTGTAGTTGGGTTCGCTCGGGTTGCCGGTCGCGTAGTAGGCGGTCAGCTGGTTGCCGGCCTTCAGCAGCGCGTTGATCTTGGGCGCGAAGGCCGAGTTGACGATCGACGAGGTCGCCTTGTTCTCGAGCATCACGACGAACACGCTGTCGTAGCGCGGGATGCCTTCGACGTTGAACGCGGCCTGCTGGGCCTGCGCGAAGGTGATGGGCTTGCGCGGATCGGCGCCGGTCGACGCGGCGTTCGGCGTGACGCCGGCGAGCTTGCCGAGCGTCGGGTCGCCGCCGGGCTGCGCGAGCGCGTCGGGATAGAGGTCGCCGCGGTCGAACTTGGTGATGGCGTAGGTGAAGCGGTTGTCGAGCGGCTTGGACTCGGCGAGCATCGCGGTCTGGTCGGCACCGGTCACGGTGTTGACGTCGGCGACCAGGTTGGCGGCCGTGACGCCCAGGCGTGCCGCGAGGTTCTGCTTCTCGGTGGCGTAGTCGGTGCCGTTGGCTTCGGTCTGGCGCAGGATCTCGGACGACAGCGGGCTGATCACGATGGTGCCGGCCGCCTGCTCGTTGACCTGGTCGAGCGAGACGCGCAGCAGGTCGCGGCTGGCGACCTTCGCGCCGCTCACGCTTTGGATCGCGTCGGTGCCGATGTCGGCGGTGAGTGCCGCGTTGGCGGGCACGGTCAGCGTGAAGTGGCCCTTGGCATCGGTCACGACCGGGTTCTCCGACGACTCGCAGTGGCCGTTGCTGTTGGCATCGACGCACACCTTGGCGCCGACATAGTAGGCCGGCGCGATGGTCGGATCGGTGCTGCTGCCGGGCGTGAACTGCGTGGCGGTGACGACGCCGCCGAGGGTCACCTTCGGCGTGGTGACCGGCGGAATGAAGCCGCCGTTGCCGCTACCGCCGCCACAGGCGGCGAGGATCGATGCAGCGAGGGCCGTGAGCGACGTGAGAAGGACGTTCTTGGGATTTGTTGGCATGGTGTCCGGACGTGGGTTGTTTGGCCGGACGGACTGTAGGCAGCGGCTGTGACGACCGCATGTCAGGTGGATGAACGGCGCGGCGCTACAGCCCCTTCTCGACCATGTCGAGCAGCCGCTGCCCGAGCGCCTCGGTCTGCGCGCGCGGCATGCCGCGCAAGGGGCCGTCGATGACGAGCAGCGCGAGGCCGTGCACCGCCGACCAGGCCAGGTACTCGGCGCCGGGGCGGCGCTCGGGCGGCATCACGCCGGCCTCGACGAGGCGGTCGAGCGCCGCGCCGAGCAGCTCGAAGGGATTGAGTCCGCTCTGGCCGCCCTTGGCCTCTTCGGGCGCGCCTTCGACGTCGACCGGCGCGCCGAACGCGGTGCGGAACAGCCCGGTCTCGGCCTGCGCGAAATGCAGGTAGCCGGTGCCCACCGCGCGCACGCTGGCACGTGCGAAATCGGCGCGCCTGCGGCCGGGACGCAAGGCCGCGAGCTCGGTCTCCATCGCCGCGGCCACTGCCCACAGCGCCGCCGCGCGCACGGCACCCAGCAGCGCCTGCCGGCTCGCGAAGTGGCGGTAGGCGGCATTGGGCACCACGCCCGCGCGCCGCGTGGCCTCGCGCAGCACGACCGCGTCGGGCCCGCCGCTGCGCGCCAGCTCGACGCCGGCCTCCAGCAGCGCGCGCCGCAGATCGCCGTGGCGGTAGGTGCTGCGCACGGGCGGATGGGTGCTGCGGGCAGAAGGGGTTCGGGTGCGGGTGGCCATTGTCGTTGTCATGTGGACAGCGTTCATTGTCTCTGCTATGGTTTGTGTACGTTGTACACAATACAGCGCCCTCACTCAACCCTCAAGGAGATTCCATGAACCTTCAGCCCTATCTGTTCTTCGAAGGCCGCTGCGAGGAAGCGCTCGACTTCTACCGCACCAAGCTCGGCGCGCAGCAGGTGATGCTGATGCGCATGAAGGAAAGCCCCGAGCCGCCGAACCCCGAGATGTGCCCGCCCGGCTCCGAGGAGAAGATCATGCATTGCTCTTTCACCATCGGGAACACGCAAGTGATGGCCTCGGACGGCCGCTGCTCGGGCAAGCCGTCGTTCCAGGGCATCTCGCTGGCGCTGTCCGCATCCACCGAGGCCGAAGCGAAGCGCCTGTACGACGGCCTCAGCGACGGCGGGCAGGTGCAGATGCCGATGACCAAGACCTTCTTCTCGCCGGCCTTCGGCATGGTGGCCGACCGCTTCGGCGTGTCGTGGATGGTGATGGCGGAGCCGGACGCCGCCAAGCCCTGAGCGCGCCGCGCCTCAATGCCGCGCGTGCAGGCGCGCGGCCCAGCGCGAACGCGTGAGCGCGACGAATTCGACCGCGCCCCACAGCAAGGCGCTGCCGAGCCCGCGCAGGAGATGGCGTGTCGGTGGCAGGAAAGTGGAAGGCATGGGGCCACGCTAGCCGCCGCGTGTGACGGCTTGATGGCAGTCCTTGCCGCTATGCTGGCCGACCCGACTCCATGATCGCCGAGTGACCGCCACGGACCTGCCCGAACTGCTGGAACTGCAGGGCCTCGCCCAACTCGCAGGGCCCCTCATGGAGCAGCGCGTGCTGTGCGAAGTCGAAGCCGGCGGACAGCGCTTTCCGGTGCTCGCGTTCCTGCTCGGCAGCGCGAAGCCGGACGTGCCGGCGGTCGGCTTCTTCGGCGGCGTCCACGGGCTGGAGCGCATCGGCGCCGAGGTGACCATTGCCTACCTGCGCAGCCTGGTGATGCGCCTGCAGTGGGACGACACGCTGCACCGGCAGCTGGAGACCATCCGGCTGGTGTTCATGCCGCTGGTCAACCCGGGCGGTCTGTGGCTGGGCACGCGCGCCAATCCCAACGGCGTCGACCTGATGCGCAACGCACCGGTCGAATCGCGCGAACGCGTGCCGTACCTCGTCGGCGGCCAGCGCATCAGCGCCGCGCTGCCGTGGTATCGCGGCGCCCATGGCGCGCCGATGGAACCCGAGAGCGCCGCGCTGTGCGCCTTCGTCGAGGCCGAGCTGCTGGGCCGGCCGCTCGGCATCGCGGTGGACTGCCATTCCGGCTTCGGCCTCAGCGATCGGATCTGGTTTCCCTTCGCCCACACGGCGCGGCCGATGGCGCATCTGCCCGAGATGCACGCGCTGTGCGAGATCCTCGACGGGACCCTGCTGCACCACCGCTACGTGCTAGAGCCGCAGAGCCGCCAGTACCTCGCGCACGGCGACCTCTGGGACCACCTGTACCTGCGCGCCTGCCGCGAGGCGCAGGGCGTGTTCCTGCCGCTCACGCTGGAGATGGGCTCGTGGCTGTGGATCAAGAAGAACCCGCGCCAGATCTTCTCGCGCCATGGCATCTTCAACCCCATGATCCAGCACCGGCAGCAGCGCGTGCTGCGCACGCACCTCGGCTGGCTCGACTTCATCACGCGCGCCGCGGGCAGCCACGAACGCTGGCTGCCCGCGGACGCGCAACGCGCGCATCAGCGCGAACTGGCGATGGCGCGGTGGTACCGCGGGGTGCACCGATGACCACCTGGATCCTGCTGCGCGGCCTGACGCGCGAGAGCGGCCATTGGGGCGCCTTTGCCGAGACGCTGCGCGCGCGGCTCGCCGACGCGCGCGTGCTGACGCTCGACCTGCCCGGCGCCGGCGGGCTCCATCGTCTGCGCAGCCCGGCGGACATCGAGGCCACGACGCAGCACTGCCGCCAGCAGCTGGCGGCGCTGGCGGTCGAGCCGCCCTTCCATCTGCTGGCCATGTCGCTGGGCGCGATGGCGGCGGCGGACTGGGCCGTGCGGTGGCCCGGCGAGCTGGCCGGCTGCGTGCTGATCAACACCAGCCTGCGTCCCTTCAATCCCTGGTACCAGCGCCTGCGGCCGGCCAACTATGCGGCGCTGCTCGGACTCGCGTTCGTGCCCCAGGCGAGCCGCCCCCGCGAGCAAACCATCCTGCGACTGACCAGCCGGCACCTGGATGCGCAGACCGGCGCGGCCGTCGTCGATGCGTGGACGGCGTTGCGCGATGCGCGGCCCGTGTCGCGCGCCAACGCGCTGCGCCAGCTGCTTGCGGCCATGCGCTATCGCGCGCCGGCGCGGGCGCCGGCCGTGCCCCTGCTGGTGCTCGCGAGCCGGCGCGATGCGCTGGTCGATGCGCGCTGCTCGCAACGGCTGGCGCGGCAGTGGCACGCCGACTTCGTCGAACATCCCTCCGCCGGTCATGACCTCGCGCTCGACGATGGACCCTGGCTCGCCGACCAGGTCGCGCGCTGGTCTCAGCGCAAGGGCATGAGCTGATCGACCAGGCCGTCCAGCCGCTTCTTCACTTCGCGCCAGCCCGGCATGCAGGCATCGAGCAGCCGATGGAAACGCGGTCCGTGGTGGTGCTCCTTCAAGTGGCACAGCTCGTGAAGGATCACGTAGTCGATGCATTCGCGCGGCGCCTTCACCAGGTGCGGATTCAGCGTCAGGCGGCCGGCGGGCGAGCAATTGCCCCACTGCCGCCGCATGGCCCGAAGACGAACCGCCGGCAGTGCGTGCACCCAGCGCAACGGCGCGGCGACGGCCGCCAGGCGCGAGGCCATCACCTCGCGGGCACGCAGCGCATACCAGGCATCGAGCATCGCATGCACCTGCGCCGCATCGGGCCGTGCCGCGGCGACCTCGATGTGGGCGCCGCGCATGCGCACGCTGCCGTGGCGCGGCGCATCGGCCACGACCTTGAGCTGATAGCGCCGGCCCAGGTAGAGCAAGGATTCGCCGCTGACATGCTCGCGCGCCGGGGCGCTGTCCAGGCGTTGCCGGATGTCTGCCACGCGCTGACTGATCCAGGCCGCACGCTGCCGCACCGCGGCGATGACGGCCGTGTCGTCGGCATCCTGCGGCGCATCGACGACCACGCTGCCATCGGGCTCGACATGGATCGCGATGCGCCGCGCCTTGCGCGCGGGCTGCGTGCGGACGCGAAAGCGGATCAGCTCGTCGCCGTAGCGAAAGCTGCGCGAGGACGGCGCGTTCATCCGCGCCGGCTCAGGCCGACCCGCGTGATGTGCAGCACTTGCGTCACCACCTCGCCCGCCTTCTCGAGCCCGAGCGTGCCGTAGAGCAGCGTCAGCAAGCTCTTGCGAATGGCGGCCTCGATGCTCTGCGCGCTCAGCGAATGCTCGGCCACCGCGCGCTGCACGGCCTGGCCGATGGCCAAGGCATGGTCGACGTACAGGCCACGCTCTGCGGCACTCAAGCCGTTCGATGCGCTGTCGCCCAGTGCCATCAGGATCGCGCCGAAATAGGCGCGCGCCTGCGGGTTCGTCGCCAGCGCCTCGGGCAGGCCCGGCGTGGCGCGCTCCTCCACCAGGCGCTCGAACTCGCTGAACAGCGCGTACTGCTTGCGCGGACAGTCGAACATGGCCTCGGCCTGGGCGATCGCGTCGCTCAGCAACTCCGAGAACACCTTCTGCGCATAGGGGTCGTCGGCCAGATCCTGCTCGATGGTCATGCGCAGGCGAGTCTTGATGAGATCGGCCTCGTTGCGCGTCTTCTCGTCGGACCATCCATCACCGGCCGGTACATCGCCGAGACTGTGGATCGCGAACACGCCGAGGGGTTCGCGCACCTCGACGCCGAGCACCTGCGTGTCGACCAGCTTGGCGATCTGCGCTTCGTACGCGCTGTAGTCGACCGTCTCCATTGCATCGCGCCGCGCGGTCTGCCGCACGTCGACCAGAAAACGCAGATCCTGCTTGTAGCGCGCGATCAGCGCTTCCGAAAAACTCCGGTCTTCGAAGAAGCTGTGCGATGACAACGCAGTCTGCAGGCACAGGCCGAAGGCCGTGACCGCCGCCGAGAAATCATCGCGCAGCTTCTGGCGCGCGTCGTACGGTCCGCCCGGCGCGTCGGCTGCGATGCGCGGGCTCAATGCTTGCCGGAGTTGCTCGGGGTCGTCGCGGTTCGCCACGTCCTTGAAGAAGGCCCACATGGCCTCGTGCAGTGCCGGCAATCGCTTGTATTCGGTGCTGACCTCGCGATAAAGGCCTTCGAGGTCGGCGGCGTCGAAGCCGCCTTGGGTACGCGCCTCGAGATCCTGGTAGGCGCGGATCGCCGTGTCCAGTTCTTTCAGAATGCCCCGGTAGTCGACCAACAGGCCATGGCACTTGGCATCGTGCAGCCGGTTCACACGCGCCACCGCCTGGATCAGGTTGTGCCCTTTGAGCGGCTTGTCGATGTAGAGCACCGCGTTGCGCGGCTCGTCGAAACCCGTGAGCAGGCGATCGACCACGATCAGCAGATCGGGGTCACCGGCCGAAGCGAATGCCTCCAGCGCACGGCGCTCGTACTGGGTTGCGTCCTCGCCGCCGTTCAAGACATTCTGCTTCCACCACTTCTGCACCTCGGGCATCGCGTCTTCGTCGACTTCGGTGTTGCCTTCGCGCGTGTCGGGTGGCGAAATCACCACCCTGCTGCTGACGAGGCCGGTGGCGTCGAGCGCCTTCTTGTAGCGGATGGCGTCACGCTTGCTCGCGGTGGCGACCTGACCTTTCAGGCCCGGCTTGATCTTCTTGAAATTGGCGTTGAAATGCGTGGCGATGTCCCACGCGATCAACTCGATGCGATTCGCTGCGCCATAGATGGCACCGCGACTCGCGTATTTGCCCTTCAGGTCGGCGCGCTGCGCCGCCGTGAGCCCGGCCGTGATCCTGTCGAACCAGCGGTCGACGGCTTCCGAGTTGATGACCAGTTCGGGAACGCGCTCCTCGTAGAGCAAGGGCGCGACCGACTGGTCCTCCACCGCGCGCTGCATCGTGTAGGCGTGCACGATGGGACCGAACTTGTTCGCGGTCTTGTCATCCTTCAGCAGCGGCGTGCCGGTGAAGGCCACGCAGGCCGCGCGCGGCAATGCCTTCTTCATGCGCTCGTGCGTTTCGCCGCCATGGCTGCGATGGCCTTCGTCCACCAGCACGATGATGTCGGCAGCGTCGTTGCGGCACTCGGCCAGCTTCGACGCCGTGTTGAACTTCTGGACCAGCGCGAAGCTGATGCGCTCGGTGCCCTGCCCGATGCGCCGCGCCAGGTCGCGTCCCGTGACGGCCTTGCTGCGCTCGCCTTCCTTCTGCGTCGCGACGGTCGAACCGAAGGCGCCGCTGGTCACGAAGTTGCGCGCCAGCTGCTGTTCGAGATCGAGTCGGTCGGTGACCACGATCACGCGGCAGGCCTTCAGTTCTTCGTGCAGCAACAGCGCCTTGGAGAGAAAGACCATGGTGAAGCTCTTGCCCGAACCCGTGGTGTGCCAGATCACGCCGCCTTCGCGCGCACCGCCGGGCCGCAAGGAAGCGAGCCGCTCGAGCAGCGAACGCACGCCGAAGAACTGCGGGTGGCGTGCGACGATCTTGCCCACGTGGCGGTCGAACAGAATGAAGCCGCGCAACAGTTCGAGCAGCCGCGACGGCGTGAGCAGGCTCACCAGCAATCGGTCCTGCGCGTTGGGCGGCATGGGCAGCGACCAGAGCGACTCGAACCACTCGCGCAAGGCCACGGGCTTTCCTTCGAACAGGGCGGCATGCGTGGCCGCGGACAGCGGCGCGTTCTTGAGCGCACGCACCTGCGCGTCGTCGAATTCCTCTTCCTTGTTCCAGCGCGCCCAGAACTTGGCCGGCGTGCGCGTGGTGCCGTAGCGGCCCTCGGTCTGGCTGATCGACAGCAGCAGTTGCGCATAGGCAAACAGATGCGGCACCTCGTCGTCGCGCTGGTTGCGCAGATGCTGGCTGATGCCTTCGAGCATCATCGCATCGCCGCTGCGCCGCGGACCGTGGGGCTGCTTGGCCTCGATCACCACCAGCGGGATGCCGTTGACGTAGCCGACGATGTCGGGCGCGCGATGGTGCGTGCCCTGGCTGGACAGCACGCGCAGTTCTTCGGTGATGTCGAAGCGATTGCGCGTGGCGTCGGCCCAGTCGATGATCGGCACCGTGGGCTGATGCTTCTTGCCGTCGGGCATGAACTCGGTGACCGTGATGCCGAACGCGAGCCTGGCGTAGAGGCGCTCATTGGCCGCCAGCAAGCCATCGCCCAGGCCGAGCGTGGACAACTCGCGCAGGATCTGTTCGATGGCGCTCGGGGACAGCGGATACGACTTGCCCTTGTAGTCGAAGCGGCGCGTGTGCAGGACTTCGACCAGGCGCGGCCTGATCAGCACTTCGCGCGTGCCGTCTCGCATCGCGAGGCACTCGGCCGCACTCAGGTAGCGCCACCCCAGGTTGCAGAGCATGTGCAGCGCTGAAATCCGGGCGCTGCATTGCTCGTGGGCGGGCGGCATTGCGCTCATGCTGCGTCCATGGGTTCTTTGTGTCTTACGGAAACGCGGCGCGTTCCAGTCAGCAGATCCGCCATCAGTGCGTTCTTCTCGGCATGAAGCTTGTCGATCAAGCGCTCGGTATTGACGAGTGCGCGATCCCAGGTCGCAAGAATTCTTGCGATCCGGCGCTGTTCGGGCAGCGGCGGAAAAGCAAAGGGAAGGTCCTTCAGAAGCTGGGTGTCGAGGCGTCCAGTTCCATGGCCAGCCGTGTCGACCATCTGCAGGATCTCGCGCTTGTTCGCGAGCAATTGGTACGCAAGAAACGACGCGTCCAGATCCGATGCGGGAATCAGCGCTTTGACATCCTGGTTGAAGGCCATCTCCCGTTCTGCGATGCAAACGGGCAGGTCTTTGAACAAGGTCATCCCACGCGTCAGAACCAGGACGGATTGTGCCGGCGCCACGGCTGCGACAGCCTTGCCCAGTTCGCTGATGCGACGCGCAGTGCTGTCGATTCGAAGCGCTTTCATGTCTCGCGCGGTCACCCATGGAAACTCGCCGGACCAGAATGCTGCGTTGTTCAGGCTCGGCGTGCTGCCCGACATGAAGCCGGCGCATTCACCCAACGGCTTGCATTGCCAGCCAACTGGAAGCGCCGCCTGGCCTTTCGTCGTTGGCAAGGTATCGCGACCCTTCGAGTTCGAGCGGCGGTCCTTCATGACGATCGATTCCTACTCATAGCCAAGTTCCTTCAAGTAGACGGCCATCTCTTCCTCGATCCCGACCCATTCTTTCTTGAGCTCCACTCTCTCGCGCCGCACTTCGGACATGTCGACGCTCATTGCTGACGCGGCACTATCGACATAGCGAGAGATATTGAGATTGAACTCGTGTCCTGCGATCGTCTCCAGCGCCACCAGCGTCGCGTACTTTTCTACTGGCAGACGTGCAGCATAGGTAGTCAGCATTCGCTGCAAATCTTCCTCGCGCAGCGCGTTCTGGTTCTTGCCCGGCTGGAAGCTGCGACTCGCATCGATGAAAAGTACGCTGTCATCCGGCTTGTTCTTGCGAAAGACCAGCACCGCGGCCGGAATGCTCGTCCCGTAGAAGAGCTTTTCGGGAATGCCGATGACCGCATCGACCAGGTTTTCTTCAATGAGCTTCTGGCGAATCCGCCCTTCCGCGCCACCGCGAAACAACACGCCGTGGGGCACCACGACCGCCATGCGCCCGCTGCCCGCCTTCATGGTCTCGATCATGTGCAGGATGAAGGCGAAATCGCCTTTGGTGCGCGGCGGCACGCCGCGACGGAAGCGGCTGAACCTGTCGGTCTCCGCGCTTTCATGGCCCCACTTCTCCAGACTGAACGGCGGATTCGCGACCACGATGTCGAAGTGCCGCAGGCTGGTGTCGCTCGCCAGCAGCTTGGGATTGCGGATGGTGTCGCCCCACTCCACGCGATGGTTGTCCTCGCCGTGCAGGAACATGTTCATCTTGGCCAGCGCCCAGGTGCTGCCGATGGCTTCCTGCCCGTAGAGCGCATAGCGGCGCGAGCCGGTACGCTCGCGGATCAGGCGGCCGCATTTCAGCAGCAGGGAGCCGGAGCCGCAGGTCGGGTCGCAGATTTCTTCGCCCTCTTTCGGATCCATGAGCCGCGCCATCAGCTCCGAGACTTCCGGCGGCGTGTAGAACTCGCCGGCCTTCTTGCCGCTCGTCGACGCGAAGTTCTTGATGAGGTATTCGTAGGCATTGCCGATGACGTCGAGCGTGCCGACGCGGCTCGGGCTGAGGTCGAGTTCGGGCTTGGCGAAGTCCTCGAGCAGGTGGCGCAGGATGTCGTTCTTCTGTTGTTCGTCGCCGAGCTTGTTGGCGTTGAAGCTGATGTCCTGGAAGACGTCGCGCAGCTTGGCGATGTTGGCGTCTTCGATGGCGTGCAAGGCCTTGTCGATGCGCTCGCCGCTGCCGGGTTCGAAGCGCGCCTTGTACAGCGCATAGAAGCTGGCGCGTGGCGGCAGCACGAAGCGCTCGGTCTTGAGCAGTTCCTCGATGAGGCCGGGCTCGGCGTGGGCGTATTCCTTCTTGTAGCTGTCGTAGTGGTCCTGCCAGACGTCCGACACGTACTTGAGGAAGAGCATGGTGAGGACGTAGTCCTTGTAGATGCTCGAGTCGACGGTGCCGCGGAAGGTGTCGCAGGCGGCCCAGACGGCGGCGTTGATGCTTTCCTGGCTGATGCGGGTCTGATTCATGAATTTCCCTGAGGTCTTATGAATGGCCCGAAGCGCTGACCAGCGCTTCGGCCATGGATTCGAACATGCTGTCGCGGTTGCGGATCAAGCGCTCGTAGAGGCGCTGTTCGCTCCGGGCGAGACGGGCCAGCTCGACGACGCGCGCCTGGTCGGCGAGCGGGGGCACGCTGACGCGCAGCGCCTCGAGCACCGGCCGGCGCACGCTCAGCTGGCTCGAACCCTCCGCGGCGCGCCTGAGCGCGCGCTGGAAGGGCGCCCGGTTGATCTGCCAGGCGAGAAAGCCCGCCAGCAGCGCGCTGCCCGGCTTCATGCGAAGGTGGAACAGGTGCGGTCCGCAGACGGCGCCCTGCGGCGGCGCATCGAGGCAGATGGCATAGAAGCGCGTGCCGCGCGAGACGAACAGCACATCGTCCGGCAGCAGCCAGTCGGCCTTGCCGCGGCCGCCGAGCCGCGTGCGGGTGACGCGGTCCCAGTGGACGCCATCGAGCGGATCCATGTCCTTCATCTGAACGGCCCGCACGGGTCCGTCCTGCACTTCGTCGATGGGCCCGCGGAAGGGGTAGCCCGCATGCACGAACGCGGCCGCACCCAGCGAAATTTCAAATGCATGAACGAACATGATGCACATGCTAACTTGCAAAGTGGCAGCGCTTCACGCAAACTCAGATTGCGAATAAATAGCATCAAACGATGTGATGCACAAAAAAGGAGGATTCGCGATGGGCTATGAAGTGGACCTGCTGTCGTCCGCAAGCGGCGGCGGCGCGCTTTGCGTGCGATGGGGCCTGCCGGGAAATTACAAGGTGCTGGTCTACGACGGCGGCACGGCGGAATCGGGCGAGCGCCTGGTCGCGCACATCGAATCCAACTATCTGAGCTCGCGGGTGGACTATGTCGTGAGTTCCCATCCCGACAGCGAGCACACGGCCGGGCTGGCGGTGGTGCTGCGCCGGCTGCAGGTCGGCGCGTTGTGGATGCATCGGCCCTGGACGCGTTCGGCGGCGCTGCGCGACAAGCTGCGCAGCGCCTTCCGCCTGGAAGAACTGGCCGGCCGCGGCAACATCCCGGTCCATGAGCCGTTCAAGGGCGCGCGCATCGGTCCGTTCGTGGTGCTGTCGCCAAACGAGCAGCACTACGTCGATGGGCTGCTGCCGGGCTTCGGTCAATCGCCGAGGCGCGCCGCGGCCTCCCGGCCTGCCGATCCCGGCGCGTTCTTTCTGAAGATGAAGGAATGGGCCGGCGGCCCCTGGCGCTTCGAGGCGCTGCCGAACGATGCGGTCACCAGCGCGAAGAACGATGCCAGTGCCGTGCTCTATGCCAGCTTCGGCGGCAACGGGGTGCTGCTGACCGGCACGGCCGGGATCGGGGCGCTCTCGGCAGCGGCGCACTACGCCGAACGCCTGGGCATCCATCTGCCGTCGAGGCTGCGCTTCCTGCAGGTGCCCAACCATGGCCATCCCGGCAACGTGTCGACCGAGGTGCTGGACCGCATCGTCGGGGTGCGCGTGGCGAAGGAGGAGCGCTGCTACACCAAGACCGCCTTCGTCTCGGTGAGCCGCGATGCGCCGCAAGGCGCGGAACGGGTGGTGGCGGACGCGCTGGCGCGCCGCGGCGCGCTGACCTTCGCCACCCGCGGCGCGAGCCTTTATCACGGGCATGGCATGCCTGCGCGCAGATGGCGCACGGCCCGGCCCGCGCGAAACACCAATACGGCTTAAATTCGCGGCCTCAGCCCAAGGAGATTCTGCAGATGATTCATGTCGTCGCCGTCATCACGGCCAAGCCCGGTCAACGCGCCCGGATCCTGGAAGCCTTCCACGCCAACCGGCCTGCCGTGCTGGCCGAACAGGGATGCATCGAGTACGTCGCCACCTTGGATGCCGAAGGCATGCCGACGTCGCCGGGCACCTTCGGCGCGGACACCTTCGTCGTGATCGAGAAGTGGGAAACGCTGGATGCGCTCAACGCGCATGCGGTGTCGCCGCACATGGTCGCCTACGGCGCGAAGAACAAGGACTTCATTGCCGGCCGCGTGATCCATGTGCTGTCGCCGGTCTGAGCCTCCCATCGGCCCAGCCGGCGAAAGAGGCGCTTACCTGGCGACGACGCGCACCATCTCCAGGCACTTGTTCGAATAGCCCCATTCGTTGTCGTACCAGCTCACGAGCTTGACGAACGTGCCATCGAGGGCAATGCCGGCATCGGCATCGAAGATCGAGGTGCGCGGGTCGCCGCGGAAGTCGGTGGCGACCACCTTGTCCTCGGTGTAGCCGAGCACGCCCTTGAGCGCACCTTCGCTCTGCGCCTTCATCTCGGCGCAGATCTCCTTGTAGCTCGCTTCCTTGACCAGCTCGACGGTGAGGTCGACCACCGACACGTCGGAGGTCGGCACGCGGAAGCTCATGCCGGTGAGCTTCTTGTTGAGCTCGGGGATGACCACGCCCACGGCCTTGGCCGCGCCGGTGCTCGAAGGGATGATGTTCTCGAGGATGCCGCGGCCGCCGCGCCAGTCCTTGTTGCTCGGGCCGTCGACGGTCTTCTGCGTCGCGGTGGTGGCGTGCACGGTGGTCATCAGGCCGCGCTTGATGCCCCACTTGTCGTTCACCACCTTGGCCAGCGGCGCGAGGCAGTTGGTGGTGCAGCTGGCGTTGCTGATGATGGCCTGGCCGTCGTAGGTCTTGTCGTTCACGCCATAGACGAACATGGGCGTGTCGTCCTTGCTGGGCGCGGACATGATGACCTTCTTCGCGCCGGCATCGACGTGCTTCTGGCAGGTTTCCTTGGTGAGGAACAGGCCGGTGGATTCGAGCACGATGTCGGCGCCGACCTCGTTCCACTTGAGGTTGGCCGGATCGCGCTCCTGCGTGAGGCGGATCTTCTTGCCGTTGACGACGAGGGTGTTGCCGTCGACCGTGATCTCGCCCTGGAAGCGGCCATGCACCGAGTCGTACTGCAGCATGTAGGCCAGGTAGTCGGGCTCGAGCAGGTCGTTGATGGCGACGATCTCGATGTCGTTCTTGAAGTTCTGCACCGCTGCGCGCAAGACGTTGCGACCGATGCGACCGAAGCCGTTGATGCCGAGTTTGATAGCCATGTGTCTGCTCCTGGATGGTTTGAAAACGGGGTCGATCGAGTTCAGCGCGCGAGCGCTGCTTCGACGGTGGCAGCGACGTTCTCTGCCGTGAAACCGAAATGCTTGAAGAGCGCGGGCGCGGGCGCCGATTCGCCATAGGTGTCGATGCCGACGACGGCGGCGACACCGTATTTCCACCAGCCGGCGGTGACGCCCATCTCGACCGCAATGCGCGGCGTGCCCGCGGGCAGCACGCTCTTCTTGTAGGCGATGCTCTGGCGGTCGAAGGTGGTGGTCGAGGGCATGGACACGACGCGCACGCCGATGTTCTTCGCCGCCAGCAGTTCCTGCGCCTTGAGCGCGAGCTGCACCTCGGAGCCGGTGGCGATGAGGACCGCGCGCGTCTTCTTGCCGCCGATCGGTTCGGCCAGCACGTAGGCGCCCTTGCTGATGTCGCTCAGGTCCTTCTTCGGTGCGTAGGCGATGTTCTGGCGCGACAGCAGCAGCGCCGTCGGATGCCTGGCGTTCTGCAGCGCGACGGCCCAGGCCACCGCGGTTTCGGCCGTGTCGCCCGGACGCCAGACGTCGAGGTTCGGGATCAGGCGCAGCGACCAGGCATGCTCGATCGACTGGTGCGTCGGGCCGTCTTCGCCGAGGCCGATCGAGTCGTGCGTGAAGACGTGGATCACGCGGTGCTTCATGAGCGCGGCCATGCGGACCGCGTTGCGGCTGTAGTCGCTGAAGGTGAGGAAGGTGCCGCCGTACGGGATGTAGCCGCCATGCAGCGCGATGCCGTTCATGATCGCCGCCATGCCGAACTCGCGCACACCGTAGTTGATGTGGCGGCCGATGATGTGCGGCGGCTCGGCGTTGTCGGCGGTGCTGCTCGGCTTGGCCTCGTCTTCGGCGCCCGGCTTGGACTGTTCGATGGCGCCCAGGATCACGGCACCGGTCTTCGGATCGAAGCGCAGCGGCGGCGTGCTCTTGGTGTTGGTGAGGTTGGAGCCCGTCAGGTCGGCGCTGCCGCCGAGCATCTCGGGCAGGGCCGCGGTGAAGGCTTCGAGCGCCAGCTGGCTCGCCTTGCGGCTGGCCACCGTCTCGGCCTTGGCGTGGGCGGCAACCACGGTGTCGAAGGCGACCTGGTTGAAGTCCTTCGGCAGCTCGCCCTTCATGCGGCGCGTGAATTCGGCAGCGAGTTCCGGATAGGCAGCGGTGTAGGCCGCGAAGCGTCCGTCCCATTCGGCCTCGACCTTGGCGCCGGCTTCCTTGTGGTTCCAGTCGTCGTACACGGCCTGCGGGATCTCGAATGGCGGGTAGGGCCAGCCGATGGCGGCGCGCGTGAGCGCGACCTCTTCGACGCCGAGCGTCTCGCCGTGCGCCTTGGCGGTGCCGGCGCGGTTCGGGCTGCCCTTGCCGATGGTCGTCTTGCAGATGATGAGCGAGGGCTTGTCGGTGTGCTTCTTGGCCTTCTCGATGGCCTTGGAAACGTCCTTCTCGTCGTTGCCGTCGATCGGGCCGATGACGTGCCAGCCGTAGGCTTCGAAACGCTTCTCGGTGTCTTCGATGAACCAGGGCTTGACCTGGCCGTCGATGCTGATGCCGTTGCTGTCGTAGAGCGCGATCAGCTTGCCCAGCCGCCACGCACCGGCCAGCGCGGCCGCCTCGTGGCTGATGCCTTCCATCATGCAGCCGTCGCCGAGGAAGGCGTAGGTGTGATGGTCGACGATCTCGTGGCCCTTGCGGTTGAACTCGGCCGCCAGCAGCTTCTCGGCCAGCGCGAAGCCGACGGCGTTGGTGATGCCCTGGCCCAGCGGGCCGGTGGTGGTTTCGACGCCGGGCGTGAGGTCGACTTCGGGGTGCCCCGGGGTCTTGCTGCCGAGCTGGCGAAAGCGCTTGAGCTCGTCCATCGGCAGGTCGTAACCGGTGAGGTGCAGCACCGCGTACAGCATCATCGATGCATGGCCGTTGGACAGCACGAAGCGATCGCGGTCGAACCAGTGCGGATTGGCGGGGTTGTAGCGCAGGTGTTCGCTCCACAGCGCCACGGCCATGTCGGCCATGCCCATCGGTGCGCCAGGATGCCCTGAGTTGGCGAGTTGAACGGCATCCATTGCCAGCGCGCGAATCGCGTTGGCCATCAAGGCTTGGTTGGCCATTTGTGGCTTTCTCTGGGAGCAGGTTAGGGGGAACCCGGGATTTTAACGGCCGGGGGCGCGGCCCCCGGCCGAGGGCCGCGCGGGACTGCTAGAGTCCCGCCCATGCATGGCCTGCACCTGACCGCCGACCTCCACGATTGCCGCTGCGAAATGCACTGGCTGCTCGATGCCGAAGCGCTCGGCGCGGCTTGCGTCAAGACCGCACAGGCCGCCGGGCTGCAGGTGGTCGGCAAGCTCTTTCACGGCTTTCCGGCGACGCCGCAGGGGCCCGGCGGCGTGACGGCCACGGTGCTGCTGGCCGAGTCGCATCTGTGCGCCCACACCTGGCCCGAACAGCGCGGCGTCACGCTCGATGTCTACGTCTGCAACATCGGCGCCGACCATTCGAGGAAGGCCATGGCGGTGATGGAAGCGCTGGAGGCGATCTTCATGCCGACGCGCGTGGAGCGGCATGCGCTGAAGCGCGGCGCGCTCGGGGCCGCTACCGCGTGACGGTCAAGGCCATGATCCTCGCGGCCGGGCGCGGCGAGCGCATGCGGCCGCTGACGGACGCCACGCCCAAGCCGCTGCTCGAGGTGCGCGGCAAGCCGCTGATGCAATGGCCGATGGAGGCGCTGGCGGCAGGAGGCTTCACGCAGCTCGTGGTCAACACCGCATGGCTGGGCGAGCAGATCGAGCAGCGCTTCGGCACGTGCTGCGCGTGGGGCGCAGGCCTGGCGTCGACGCTCGGCTATTCGCACGAAGGCCGCGACTTCGGCAGCGCGCTCGAAACCGCGGGCGGGATCGTTCGCGCACTGCCATTGCTGGGCGAGGTCTTCTGGGCGGCGGCGGGCGACGTGTTCGCGCCGCACTTCGGGTTCAGCCAGGCGGCGGTCGAGCGCTTCGTGGCCGACGGCCGGCTGGCACACCTGTGGCTGGTTCCGAATCCGTCGCACAACCCGAAAGGCGATTTCGGACTCGACGAAGACGGGCTGGCCACGGACGATGGCATCGCGGGCGCCGCAACCCGCTTCACCTTCTCGACCATCGGGCTCTACCGCGCCGCGCTGTTCGCGCCGCCCTGGTGCGACATCGCCGCCGGCAATCCGGATGGCATCAAGGCCCCTCTTGCGCCGCTGTTGCGCGCGGCCATGAGAAAGGCCCAGGTGAGCGCGGAACTCTACCTGGGCCCATGGACCGATGTGGGAACGCCCGAGCGGCTTGACGCGCTGAACGCTCCCTGATGCCCGTTTGCGTTACGGGATGTTCGAGGTGACGACCTGGAACACGCCGCCGGGCAACGAGAGGCTGCCGCCATATTCGAAGGGGCCGCTGCCGGAGACGGGGCAACCGTTGGGCGGCTGGCAATTCCACCCTGGTGTCACGTTGGTCCGGAAGATGACCGGGCCGTAGCGGTAGTTCGAGATTTTCCTGCCGCCATAGTCGGCCACCGACAGCACGTAAGACTCCGTGCCATGGTTTTCGTTGTCCTCCGCCGAAATCGGGTCCACGAGGCTGGCATCGGACAGCGACAGCGCGGGAACGCGCGGGATGCCGCTGTTGAAGTCGTTCGCGAAGCGCACCCAGTCGATGCGGCGATCGCCGCGCGAGGTGACGATCAGGTCGTGGTCGGCGCCGCCCTTCTTGACGTAGGCGATGCTGGTCGGATTGCGTCCGACCGCGACGGGGGTGGTGCCGGCGTCGGTGATATCGGTCGCCGTGCCGGCGGTCGTCGCGTTGAGGTAGTTGCCGAGCTTGTAGATGTGCAGCTGGCCGTCCTGCGTCGCGACCCAGGCGCGGGAGGTGGTGCTGAGCAGGCCCACCTTGACGGCCGAGGGCCGCTGGGCCAGGCTGATCGTCTTGATCACGGTCGGCATCTGCGACGGCACCGCGGTGAAGGTGTAGGGCCACTGGTTGTCGGCCGGCCCGCGGCCGTTGACGATCTTGCTGTTGAACGCACTTTGCGGGTTGGCGGCAACGTTGAAGTACTGCTCGCGGTAGTAGCTGAACAGTGGACGCAGATCGATGAAGGCCGCCTGCTGCTCCGACTTGGAAATCACGACCGCAATGCCGGTGCGTGCAACGCCGCCGCTGTTGGCGCCGCTGTAGAAGCTGGTGCGGTTGCTGTCACTGCTCAGCGGAAGATTCCAGTACGTGTTGGTCGTCGCGTTGTAGCTGTCGACACTGACGCCGGTCGAGGCCGAGATCTCGGTCGGCGCCTTCATCGTGGTGGGCAGGTCGACATAGCCCAGCACCTTCATGTACGCGAAGTTGCCGAGGTTGGGGAGACCGGGATAGACGCCGTTCCATTCGCCCCAGTTGTTGTACCAGGCGCCGGGGTTGTCAGGCGTGCAGGCATTGCACAGGCCGGCCAACGCGATCACCGCCACCTGTCCCTTCAGGTTGACTGTGTCCCAGACCGTGACCAGCGCGAATTCGCCGCTGTTGGTCACCGCGATCGCGGTCGGCACCTTGCCTGCCGCGAGCTGTGCCGTGCCCTGGTTGTACGCGGTATTGCTGCCGGCTGCGGCGATCAGGCCGCCCTGGAACACCATCAGATTGGTCACGCACCAGGTGTCGCGGCCATAGCAATGGCCCACCGCCACGGCGTCGCTTGTCTTGAGGCCAGCATTGCGGTAGTTCAGCAGGTTGAAGTCGTTGACGCCGGAGTCGTTGGTGGCGGAATACACCCCCTGGTACGTCGCCCAGCTGGGCTGGGGCCGCTCTGCGAACGTGTTGCTGGCCATGGAGATGGATTGCAGGCCAGCCACGCCGCCGTACTGGGCCGGACTGTCGGCCACGAAGGCCGTCTGCATGATGTTCGAGGAATAGTCGCCGGGGCTCGCCACCAGCGGTCCGCCGACCTGCCAGGTGCCGCAGAAGCCATTCGGAAACGGAAGGCAATGGCGGTCGCCGCCGATGCCGCTCGGGTTGTTGAGCGAGATCGGGTCGTACGACTGGTCGGCCGGTGCCCCGAGGGCCGTGCGCCCGGTATTGCTGGTCGTGCCATAGGCGGCCGGGTTCGGCCCGTAGCGATAGTCGATGCCGGCCGCCTTGCCCATGGCTGCAGCCGTCGACTGGTAAGCCGCCGCCGAGAACGTGCCGGAACTGCTGACGATCGCGTCGCCCAGCACCGGTCCGCTGCTGCCAGTGTCAGTGTCAGTGCCTGTGCTCGTGCCGGACCCTGCGGCCCCCGTACCGGTCGCACCCGTGCCCAACGTGGCAGCACTCAAACCGACTGCACCGATACCGCCACCACCGCCGCCACCCCCACCTCCGCACGCGCTCAACGCGCTCGCAGCAACAAGAAGCAGAAGTGCGCTTTTATGAATGAATTTCAAGAAAAACACCTCCAGATTGATCAAGATGAGCTTGTACGTGGGAGCCTTCCTACAGGGCAATCATTCTTGCAAATCTTTTCGTTGTTTGTTTCCCAGCGCCGCCAGGGTGTTACAAACGTATTGCATAGTGACGACATGACCGCAAATTCCCACGCTCTTCGCCGTGCGCGCCTTGCAGCCCAACTGGGTGCCGACGGCATCGCCATCATTCCGACGGCACCGGAACGCCAACGCAACCGCGACAGCGACTTCCTCTACCGGCATGACAGCTATTTCTTCTATCTGACGGGCTTCACCGAGCCGAACGCCTGGCTGGTGTTGGCCGGCGATGGCCGCGCCACGCTGTTCTGCGCGCCCAAGGATCCGGAGCGCGAGGTCTGGGACGGCTACCGACTCGGGCCTTCGGCGGCGCCGGCAGCGCTCGGCGTCGACGAGGCTTTCGCGGTCGACGAACTCGATGCCCGGCTGCCCAAGCTGCTGGAGAACAAGGCCGTCGTCTGGTATCCCTTCGCGACCTACAAGGGCCTCGAGTCGCGCATCGACGGCTGGCTTTCGGCCGTGCGCGCACGCGTGCGCTACGGCGCGCTCTGTCCGGAAGAGCAGCGCGACCTGTGCGGCCCGCTCGACGAGATGCGCCTGATGAAGGACGCCGGTGAACAGGACGTGATGCGCCGCGCCGCGCAGATCAGCGCCCGGGCCCACGTGCGCGCGATGCAGCTGTCGGCGCGCATGCTGCGCGAGGGGAAGGACGTGCGCGAATACCACCTCGACGCCGAACTGCTGCACGAATTCCGCCTGGGCGGTTCGCAATATCCCGCCTACGGTTCGATCGTGGCAGCGGGCGCCAACGCCTGCGTGCTGCACTACCGCGCCGACGTGGCGCCGGTGCGCGACGGCGAGCTGGTGCTGATCGACGCCGGGTGCGAACTCGACGGCTACGCGAGCGACATCACGCGCACCTTTCCCGCCAACGGCCGGTTCACCGGACCGCAGCGCGCGCTGTACGACCTGGTGCGCGCGAGCCAGGACGCGGCGGTCGCGGCGACGCAGCCCGGGCGGCGCTTCAACGATCCGCACGAGGCCGCCGTGAAGGTGTTGTCGCAGGGCATGCTGGATCTGGGGCTGCTCGACGCGAACAAGGTCGGCGGCATCGACGACGTGATCGCGCAGCGCGCCTACTTTCCCTTCTACATGCATCGCACCGGCCATTGGCTCGGCATGGATGTCCACGACTGCGGCAGTTACGTCGAGCCGACCGAGGTGGGCGAGGTGAGCGAGCGCAAGGACCCGCTGTCCAACGAGATCATCAAGAACCGTCCCAGCCGCATCCTGCATCCGGGCATGGTGCTGACCGTCGAGCCGGGCATCTACGTGCGCCCTGCCGACGGCGTGCCGGCGCAGTTCCACAACATCGGCATCCGGATCGAAGACGACGCCATCGTCACCGCGAGCGGCTGCGAGCTGATCTCGCGCGGCGTGCCGGTCGATGCGGACGAGATCGAAGCACTGATGCGCAACTAGCGCCGCAGACGCCGCCCATGGCCGATCGCCCCATGCACAAGCGCTCCTGGCTTCTGCTGGTCCTGGTGCTGCTGGTCTGGTCCTACTTCGCCCGGCCGGTCTACGACTTCGCATGGATCGTCTCGGGCCGGCTGTACGACATGGCGGCCGCCAGGATCGGATCGCCGACCCTGCGCATGAAGCGCCAGGACGTGGTCGACCGCGCCCTCGCGCAGGGCGACGAGATCGCGGCCTACCTGCGCGCGCTGCGCGATGCGGTCCCGCGGGTCGCGGCATCGCCGGCGCTCGACTTCTCGAGCATCGAAGCCTTCTCCCGGTCCGCCCAGGCTTCGCGGGCGCGCCTGAGCCAGAGCCTGCGCTATCCCCCGCCGGGTTTCGATGTGCCGCTCACGCAGCCGGTGGTTGAATCCGCCATCGGCGCCGATGAATTCGCGACCTACCGCGAACTGAAGATCCCGGTGCTCCCCGGCGTCTACGCCACGGGCATCTACATGCGTCCGAAGAGCGCGGACGACCAGAAGAAACTGCCGCTGGTGATTTCAGCCGCCGGCCGCGGCGGAATGCCCGCCGAGACCCCGGACGGCCTGCTGAAGGGCATGGGCAAGAGCCGCCGCAACCTGGCCTGGGATGCGCTCCAGCATGGCTACGCGGTCTGGATGCCGACCTATGTGCACTACGGCCGGGACGGCGATGACTTCAGGGACCGGCTGACCGTGCGCGCCTGGGAGGCCGGCACCTCGCTGCCGGCCATCGAGATCGCCAAGACGGTCAAGGCGCTGGACGTCCTGCTCAAACGGCCCGACATCGATCCGCAGCGCGTGGCCATGATGGGCCACTCCTACGGCGGCTTCTACACCCTCTACACGACCGCGCTCGATCCGCGCATCCGCGTGGCCGTCGTGGCCGCGTACTTCAACGATCGCGAAGCCGTGCTGGATTCGTCCGAGCCGAACGGCTTTCTCGACTGGCGCTATCCCGATGCGCTGACGCTGTGGCGCGACCCGTCGGTCGCCGCGCTCGTCGCGCCGCGGCCGCTCCTGATCGAGGCCGGCAACCAGGACCCGCTCTTTCCGATCCAGGGCGCGCGCAAGGCGGCGCCGGAAGCGGCTGCGCTGTATCAGCGCCTGGGCATCGGCGATCGCTTCGAATTCCGGGAGTTCGTCGGCCGCCACGACTTCGACGGCGAGGCGGCAATGGCCTTCATCGACAGGCAGCTCGGCGGCGGCGCGGCACGCGACTGAGACCGCGGCCGCCACGGGTCTTCGTGGATATGCGTTCCATCGCCGCTCAGGCCAGCAATGCCGAGGCCGCCAGGTGTCCCCGCGTGAACGCCTCTTCGAAGATGGAGTAGCCCGACCAGTCGGCATGGGCGAACAACAGGCGTCCGCTGCGCACCAGGCTTCGCGCCATCGACGATGCTCCGGCCCCGAGCAGGCCGGGTGAGGGAATGGCCATCGCATGCCCGTAGCGCGTGATGTCGATGCGCGTCGCCTGCGCCGCGAAATCGGGATGCGGCACCGAGAGCTCGGCCAGCAGGTCGTCGCGCCACGCGGCCCATGGCCGATCGAGCAGCCGGCGGCGGCCGTCCGGACCGTCGTAGCCGCTGGGACCGAGCGGGCGGTACCAGCTCATCACAGTCGGGCCGGGCGTGGGGTCGAGGCTTTGATGGCGTGCATCGACATAACCGAGGCCGGCCGTGCCGTAGACCACGTTGTCCCAGCTCGGCGCCGGGCCGCGCCGGTCGGCCAGCGGCGCGCGCAGATGGACATTGGCGACCAGCCATGGCGCGTAGCGAAGATGTGCGGCGGCATGGCGCAGCAGCTCGGGCGGTCCCTCGATCACGCGAACGGCGATGAACACCGGCAGCGCGACGATGCAGTGCTCGGCCTGCCACCGCACCACGGAATGCGAGGCGAGGTCGAAGCTGTCGACCTCGACGCCGGCGCGCGTTTCGGCAATGCGCACGACGGCCTGCGCCGCATGCAACCGTTCGCCCAGCGGCGCCGCGAGCCGGCGCGTGAGCCAGCCGTTGCCCTCGGGCCAGGTGAGCACCGCGTCGCGCTCGCCGCTGTCGTCGCCGGGCGCATGGAAGCCGTGCCGGCTCGCGAAGTAGTGGATGCCGGCCCAGGCCGAGACCTGCGTGAGACCGGCACCGTAGTCGTCGCGACAGCAGTAGTCGAGGTACCAGCGCAGATACCGGTCGTCGAGGCCAAGGCCGTCCAGCCAGGCGCCGAATGAGACCGCGTCGAGTGCCAGCAGCGTGGCCGACAGCGGTGCCTTCAGCGTCGGGATCGAGAACTTCGCCTCGTGCTGCAGCCGGTCCACCTGCGCGGCGAAGCGGCGGTACTGCGCGAGCGTCGCCTCGCCGATGCTGTTGACGGGCAACAGGCCGTCCTGCCATTCGCCGCCGATGAAGAGACGCTCCTGCGGGCTGTGGCAGAGATGGCGTTCGTCGTACTCCCAGCGGCCCGCAACGCGCTGCCGCAGGCCCAGCTCTTCCAGCAGATCCTGGACCTCGGTCGCATCGTCGCCGGGCGCCGGCAGGTAGTGCGCGCCAAGCGGACAGGCAATGCCCTCGACCGCGCCGCCGCGGCTGTTGCCGCCGGCCGTGTCCTCCAGTTCGAGCAGCGCGAAGTCGTCGATGCCGCCGAGTCGCAACGCGCGCGCTGCTGCGAGACCCGCGACCCCGCCGCCGGCGATCACGACGCGCGTGCGGCGCGCCTGCACAGGTCCATCCGAACGCAGCAGGCCATCGCGCAGCGCATGGCCGCGCGCCACGTCGATGCCGGTGAAGCCGCCTTCGATGGCTGGCGCCGACGCGTCGCATCCGCAGAGCGCGAATGCGCCCGCCGTCGCACCGATGAACTCACGCCGCTTCATCATCAATGCGCAGCAACTTTGCCCCATTCCTGTTCGTAGGCGGTGACCAGGATCTGGTTCGACAGGCGGTTCACTTCCGTCGGTACGCGCGCCATGTCGCGCGGAAAGTCGAACAGGAGGGGCAGCGTATCGACCGACAGAAAACGCAGGCCCGGCGGCAGCGCATCAGGCAGCCGATAAGGCCTGCGGCTCGCGATGATGTAGCCCCATTCACCGAAGCTCGGCACATGGGCGTGATAGGGCGTTGCGAGCAGCCCCACCGATTCGATCGTCGTGGCCACGGTCCAGAAACTCTTGCGCGCCACCAGCGGCGAGGTGGTCTGGATCACCGCGTAGCCACTCGCGGCCAGTCGTTTTTCGAGCAGCGCGTAGAACGAGCTGGTGTAGAGCTTGCCGATCGCGAAGTTGGTCGGATCGGGGAAGTCGACCACGATGACGTCGAAGATGTCGCCCGGCTGCTGCAGCCACTGGAAGGCATCGGTGTTGACGATGTGCACCTTGGGCGATTTCAGCGAACCGCCGTTCAGCGCCGCAAGCGTTTCGTGCTCGGTGAAGAGCCGGGTCATGTTGGGATCGAGTTCGACCAGCGTGACGCTGTCGACGGAAGGGTACTTGAGGATCTCGCGCACCGCCATGCCATCGCCGCCGCCGAGCACTGCGATCTTCTTCGGTGCGCCGTGCGCGGCCATCACCGGATGCACCAGCGCCTCGTGGTAGCGGTACTCGTCGCGCTCGGCGAACTGGAGGTTGCCGTTGAGGAACAGGCGATGCCCGGCTGCATGCCCGCGCGTCACCACGATGCGCTGGTAGGGCGAGGTCGCGCTGAACACGATCGGGTCCTGGTAGAACTTGTCCTCGGCCAGGCTGGTGATGCGGTTCGCGAACACGAAGGCGCAGGCCAGCGCGCCGAGGGTCAGCGCACATGCCACGCCGTGCGCGCCCACGCGGCGCAGTCCATGGCGGAACATCCACAGCGCCCACAGCGCAACGGCCGCGTTCATGAGCCCGAAGAGCAGGCCGGTGCGGATCATGCCGAGTTGCGGCACCAGCAGCAGCGGAAATGCGATCGATACCGCGAGTGCGCCGAGGTAGTCGAAGGTCAGCACCTGCGACACCAGATCCTTGAGCTGCACGTTGCGACGCAGGATGCGCATCACCAGCGGGATCTCCAGCCCCACCAGCACGCCGACCGCCAGCACGAGGCCGTAGAGCAGCAAACGGAACGCGCCCGGAATGTATGCACTGGCCAGGAACAGCAGCGCCGGCAGCCCGCCGCCGACCAGCGCGACCATCAACTCGATGCGCAGGAAATGCGCGGGCAGCTGGCGCTCGAGATAGCGCGAAAGCCAGGAGCCCACGCCCATCGCGAACAGATAGGTGCCGATGACGGTGCTGAACTGCAGCACCGAATCGCCGAGCAGGTACGAACTCAGCGCCGCGGCGGTCAGCTCGTAGACCAAGCCGCAGGCCGCGACCACGAACACGCTCGCGAGCAGCGCGATCTCGACGGCGCTGGGCGAGCGCCCGCGCGGCATCGGCGCGGCCTGCGCCTGCGTGTTCATCTCGGGCACATCGGCCGCAGGGCGGCTCAATGGATTGCGGCGGCAACGATGATCGAGATGCCCAGGCTCATCGCGGCGACCACGAGGCCGAGCGCGACGTTCTGCTTCTCGACGATCTCGCCCCAGAGGTCATAGGGCGTGATCTTGTCGATGATCAGGAAGCACAGCCAGAAAATCACCACGCCGATGAGCGCGTAGACGAGTGATCCGAGGACCAGGCCTGGCTTCAACGATTCGAATCCCATGATGAGGACCTCCGGTAAAAAGACATTACTTATGGCCGCCGCCACTCGAGTAGCCGCCGTACGACCCGCCCGAGCTGCGATAGCCGCTGCCAGCACCCGATGAACTGCTGCAGGTGCTGAGGATGATCAGCAGGACCAGGATCACCACGATGATCAGGATGATGGTGCCGCAACCCATCTTCGACGCCGAGCTCAGCGGCGTGGCATCGCTGCGCTTGAACATCTCCTTCTTGCCGTCGAGCTTGAAGGCCGCCGCGACCGCGGCGCTGTCGATCTTGCTGCCGCTCGACCAGGTCAGCTCGTTGGCGGAACGCTCCATCGACAGCAGCGCGGCGCCGTTGGCGAAGTCGCGGTTGAAGGTCTTCTGGCCACGCTGGACCTGCCAGTAGAACTCGCCGGCGACGTAGGAGGTCTCGGCGTTGTAGGCGTACTGCTGCTGATAGCGCGTGCCGAGGTAGCTCGCACTGCTGCCGTTCTCGGTCATGGTCGGCGCGCCGGTGGTGGGCTTGACCACGCTCCAGCCGTCCTCCGCATCGACCAGGAAGGTGAAGCCGCGCTTCTGGTTGTAGAGCAGGTATTCGTCCCAGCCGAACTGCTCGTCGTCGCCGGGCGCGGCGCCCATGCGGTGCTGGAAGCCGACCGCCTGCCACTGCACACCCTGCAGCTGGCCCATGCTGCCGAGCGCGATCAGCGGGCGCACCGGCTCGTCCTGCGTCGCGTGCCGCAGTTCGCCGCCGATGCCTTGCGAGAGATCGATGATGCTGTGGCACGAACCGCAGGTGATGCTCTTGCTGTCGGCGAGGTTGACGGTGACCGGCGCGCCGCAGTTCGGGCAGTTGAAGCTGCGGCCTTTCTCGTCCTTGGCCGAGTCGTCGCGCAGGCCGGTGAGCTGCAGGTCTTCGAGTTGTACCGCGCGCCCGAGGTACGCGCCCGGCGGATCGGCGTCGTAGTCGAGGGTGAGGACCAGTCCCTTGTCGTTGCGCAGCTCGACCACCGGGAACGGCCGGCCGAGCGCGGGCAGCCGCGGCAGTTCTCCCTGCGCCGAGACGAGCGCCACCTGCTCGTTCGATGCGACGGTGTAATTCTGGCCGTTGAACGCGGCGGTGGCGCCGACGCGCAGATCGGCAGCCGGCGGCGCGGCGCGCTGCAGGTCGAAGGGCAGGGCGAAGACGAAGGCGCCGTTGTCCTCGCTCAGGATGCCGGTGCGGTCGCCGTCGAGTGCGGCGATCCACTCGGTCCAGCGGCCGCCCTCGTAGCTGTACTGCAGGCGTCCGACCAGCGTGAAGGGCTTGTCCTGGATGCGGCCCGCCGCGAACAGCTGCAGCGGGCTGAAGTCGTCGAACAACTCCGCCATCTTGCCGGTGCGCGCGAGCGTGTCGCCCTGGCGCACCACGGTGCTCTGGCAATAGGGGCAGACGGCATAGGCCGACTGCGCCGAGCGGAATTCGACCGGCGCGCCGCAGCCAGGGCAGGGTGCGCGGTAGTAGCGCTGGCTGCCGCTCTCTTCAGCCATGACAGGCTGGAGCGCTCACACCAGTTTTTTCAGCAGATCCGCCTTCTTGGCGTCGAACTCTTCCTGCGTGAGGATGCCCTTGGTCTTGAGCTCGCCGAGCTTCTCGAGCGTGGTCATCACGTCGGCCGGATCGACCACCGCGACGGCGGGCTGCTGCGTGGGCGCCACTGCCGCAGCAGCGGGATTCGCGTTGGGGTTGAGCCCCTGCGACAGGTTCTGCGCCAGCACCTGCCCGAGCGCAACGCCCGCGCCCAGGCCCATCGCATCGCCGGCGATGCCGCCGCCGCTGCCGGCGTTCTCGGCGAACTTGGGGATCGCCTGCGCGGTCTGGTACTGCATGAACTTGCCCATGTCGTTGCCGACCATGCCCATGCCGATCTTCTGATCGAGGATCTTCTGCAGCTCTTCGGGCAGCGAGACGTTCTGTACCGTGATGTTCTCGAGCTTGATGCCGATCTTGTTGAACTCGGGCACCAGCTGCGCCGCCAGCGCCTGCGCGAACTGGATCTGGTTGGCCGCGAGGTCGAGGAAGGGCACGCCGCTGGAGGCGATCGCGTTGCTGATGTTCTGCAACACCAAGCCGCGCAGCTGGCCATCGAGATCGGCCACCGTGTAGACATCGCGCGTGCCCGAGATCTCGGTGTGGAACTGCTTGGCGTCGCCGACGCGGAAGCTGTAGTTGCCGAAGGCGCGCAGCCGGACGGCGCCGAAGTCCTTGTCTCGGATCGTGATCGGCTGCGGCGTGCCCCACTTCTGGTCGACCTGCTGGCGCGTGCTGAAGAAGTAGACGTCGCTCTTGAACGGGGACTCGAAGAGCTTGTCCCAGTTCTTGAGGTAGGTGAGCACGGGCAGCGTCTGCGTCGTGAGCTTGTACATGCCGGGGCCGAACACGTCGGCCACCTTGCCCTCGTTGACGAAGATCGCAACCTGCGATTCGCGCACCGTGAGCGAGCCGCCGTTCTGGATTTCCATGTCCGCCATCGGGAAGCGCCAGGCCAGCGTGCCGTCGCCGGTCTCGGTCCACTGGATGATGTCGATGAACTGTTTCTTGATGAAATCCATCAGCGCCATGGTCACTCCTCGGAAGCGGTTTTGCGAGCTGGGCATATTGCCACATCGACCTGGAAGCCCTGACGTTTTTCCATGGGTTGCGCCTGTGCCATGTGGCCTATGCCATCGACAGCGAGGTCTACAATCGGCGCCCCCTATAAGAAGCGTTGCAAGGAGCACGGCCCATGTCCGATCTGACCCCCCCGGTTCCCACGCCCGAAGACAAGCGCACGGAGCTCCGTCGGGCAGCCCTCAGGTACCACGAATTTCCGGTGCCGGGCAAGATCGCCATCGCGGCGACCAAGCAGATGATCAACCAGCGCGACCTGGCGCTGGCCTATTCGCCCGGCGTGGCCGCGCCCTGCGAGGAGATCGTCAAGGATCCGGTGAACGCCTTCAAGTACACCGCGCGCGGCAACCTGGTGGCGGTCATCACCAATGGCACGGCGGTGCTCGGCCTCGGCGACATCGGGCCGCTGGCCTCCAAGCCGGTGATGGAAGGCAAGGGCGTGCTGTTCAAGAAGTTCGCCGGCGTGGACGTGTTCGACATCGAGATCGACGAGAAGGATCCGGCCCGGCTGGTCGACGTGATCGCCGCGCTCGAACCCACCTTCGGCGCCATCAACCTCGAGGACATCAAGGCACCCGATTGCTTCTACGTCGAGCGCGAGCTGCGCAAGCGCATGAAGATCCCGGTGTTCCATGACGACCAGCACGGCACGGCAATCACGGTGGCCGCCGCGATGCTCAACGGCCTGAAGGTGGTCGGCAAGGACATCGCGCAAGTCAAGCTCGTGACCTCGGGCGCCGGCGCCGCGGCGCTGGCCTGCCTGAACCTGCTTCTCAAGGTCGGCCTGAAGCGCGAGAACGTGTTCGTGACCGATCTGGCCGGCGTCGTCTACGAAGGCCGCACGGAGCTGATGGACGACGACAAGCGCCAGTACATGCAGCGCACCGAGGCGCGGTCGCTGTCCGACGTGATCGACGGTGCCGACGTGTTCCTGGGCCTGTCCGCCGGCGGCGTGCTCAAGCCCGCGATGGTGGCGAAGATGGCGGCCAGGCCGGTGATCTTCGCGCTCGCCAATCCCAATCCCGAGATCTCGCCGGAAGACGCGCATGCGGTGCGCGACGACGTCGTCATGGCCACCGGCCGCACGGACTATCCGAACCAGGTCAACAACGTCCTGTGCTTCCCCTACATCTTCCGCGGGGCGCTGGATTGCGGCGCCACCACGATCACCGACGAGATGGAAGTCGCCGCGGTGCATGCCATCGCCGAGCTCGCACAGGCCGAGCAGAGCGAGCGCGTGGCGGCGGCCTATGTGGGCGAGAAGCTCAGCTTCGGCGCCGAGTACCTGATTCCGAAGCCCTTCGATCCGCGTCTCATGATGAAGATCGCGCCGGCGGTCGCCCAGGCCGCCGCCGATTCGGGCGTCGCGCTGCGGCCGATCGCCGACCTCGACGCCTATCGCGACAAGCTGCAGAGCTTCGTCTATGCCTCGGGCACCACGATGAAGCCGATCTTCGACGCCGCCAAGCGTGCGCCGAAGAAGCGGGTCGCGTTCAGCGAAGGCGAGGAAGAGCGCGTGCTGCGCGCCGTACAGATCGTGGTCGACGAAGGCCTCGCCCGCCCGACCCTGATCGGGCGGCCGGCCATCATCGCGCAGCGCGTCGAGAAGTTCGGCCTCAGGCTGAAGGAAGAACTCGACTACGACGTCGTCAACGTCGAGCACGACCATCGCTACCGCGACTTCTGGCAGACCTACCACCGGATGACCGAGCGCAAGGGCATCACGGTGCAGATGGCCAAGATCGAGATGCGCCGCCGGCTCACGCTGATCGGTTCCATGTTGCTCCACAAGGGCGACGTGGACGGGCTGATCTGCGGCACCTGGGGCACGACGAGCCTGCACCTGCACTACATCGACCAGGTGATCGGCAAGCGCGTCGGCGGCTGCCCGAGCACGCCGCAGGATCTGCCGATCTATGCCTGCATGAACGGCCTGCTGTTGCCTGATCGGCAGGTGTTCCTCGTCGACACGCACGTCAACTACGATCCGACGGCCGAAGAACTCACCGAGATCACGACCATGGCGGCCGAGGAGATGATGCGCTTCGGCATCAAACCCAAGGCGGCGCTGCTCTCGCACTCCAATTTCGGCAACAGCAACCAGCCGAGCGCCATCAAGATGCGGCGGACCCTGGAACTGCTGCGCGTGCAGGCGCCGTGGCTGGAGGTGGACGGCGAGATGCACGGCGACGTGGCGCTCGACGGCAAGCAACGCGCCGCCGTGATGCCGCACAGCGCGCTGGCCGGCGATGCCAATCTGCTGGTCTTCCCGAACATCGACGCCGCCAATATTTCCTACAACCTCCTCAAGACGGCAGCGGGCGGCAACATCGCGATCGGGCCGGTTCTGCTCGGCGCGGCCAAACCTGTGCATATTCTCACCGCCAGCACGACCGTCCGCCGGATCGTGAACATGACCGCACTCACGGTCGCCGATGCAAACGCGGAGAGGTAGGCGAAAGAGCGACAGCGGCCGCTAACTTCGAAAGCGCAGCTACGGCCCCTCTGCCTGCTCAATCTTTGAGCAGGCGCTTGCTATTTGCGCGCCGCTGGTGCACACTCCGGGCTTGAATTTGCGGGTTAACCCCAGGGTTGATTCGCTGGTTCGGCTCTCGCTCCCCTTCCTTCTGGTGCCCCATGGCGGCTTACGCCTCGATCACGTCCCCTGTCTCCAAGTTTGCGCTCACTAGCTTGATGCTGGTTGCGCTGATGACCGGAGTCCAGGCGCGTGAAAGAGTCGGTGCCAATGCCGGCGGACACCCGGCACTGGAATCGATTGCGCTGGCCGAATTGCCGGTACAAGGCCAGCGTACTTATGAGGCCATATTGAATGGTGGCCCCTTCAGGCACGAAAAGGACGGTGTGGTGTTCGGCAATCGCGAACGCCTGCTGCCGCAGGAGCGGCGAGGCCATTACCGAGAGTACACGGTCGATACGCCGGGCTCGCGCGATCGTGGCGCGAGGCGCATCGTCTGCGGGGGTGAGCGCACCGCGCCAACGGCGTGCTGGTTCACCGCGGATCATTATGCGAGCTTCAGACGGATCGTCCCATGAGTAATGAACTGGATTGGAGCGGCGCCCCAAGGCGTCCTGAAGAAATGATGACGACAACCATGGAAAAACCAGCGGAGATGACCTTATCCCTTCGTGCCGTGCGACCCAACATCGTGCAATCCATTCGCGCCTTCCGCGTGAATGATCTGCAGGAAGCGGCGCATGCGGCAGGGCAGCACTTTCTCTATGCGAACCTGGGCAATGCCCAGACCAAGCAGGACGTGCTCGACCTGATCGCGCAGCAATTCACCTTCCCGCAGCACTTCGGGAAGAACTTCGACGCGCTGTACGACTGCATGACGGACCCGCTGCACAAGTCCGGCCCGCAACCGGGTTTCGTGATCGTGCTCGAACAGATCCCGGCCAACGCCAAGTTCGACAAGGAAGCGCGCGAGCAACTGCTCGACATCTTTCGCGACGCCTCCGACTATTGGGGAGACCGGAAGATACCGTTCAGGTGCTTCTATTCTTTTCTGTAGCCCGTTCTGCACACACCAGCCAAGCAGAACGGGCGAACGAGGCTCAGCAGTCCGGTGCCGCACCGGTTTCCGGCATCGAACTTTCCACCAACGACCCCGCCGCCGAGAAGATGCCGACCGACAAGCTCGTCGATGTCTCGCCTCTGGCATTGCGCATGAGCAGCCCGTTCAACGCGGGATACTGGCTCGCCGCAGCGTAGTGTTGCTCGCCCCCAGGCTGCGCGCACTTCGTGTCGCTTCGCCTTCCCCCTGCTGGGGGCGGCACCGGTCGACCGGCTGAGCCGGATCGGCGGTGCCCCTGGAACTAAAAAGCCCCGCGATGCGGGGCTTTTTTATGCGGTGACGGTCTGTGCCAAGGCTACGTATTCGGCCACGGGCACTTCCTCAGCGCGCCGCTGCGTGTCGAAGCTGCCGGCGAAGTCATGCGTATCCAGCCACTTGCCCAGCGTATGCCGCAGCAGCTTGCGGCGTTGGCTGAAGGCCACCTGGACGATCTCGCCGAGTCGCGCCGCATCGAGCTGCGGCGGATCGGCGAGCGGCACCATGCGGATCACCGCGCTGTCGACGCGCGGCGGCGGCTCGAAGCTTTCTGGCGGGACGAACAGCACGTTCTCCATCGCGTAGCGCCATTGCAGCATCACGCTCAGACGGCTGTAGTCCGATGTGGCCGGCCGGGCCACCATGCGGTCGATGACCTCCTTTTGCAGCATGAAGTGCTGGTCGGCGATCAGACGGGCGAACCCCAGAAGGTGGAACAGGATCGGCGTCGAGATGTTGTAGGGAAGATTGCCCACCACCCGCAGCTTCGTTCCTTGGCTGCCGTCTGTTGCAGCGGCCAATGCCGCGAAGTCGACCTTCAGCACGTCGGATTCGATCACCTCGAGCTGACCGTGGGCCCGCAGACGCTGCGCCAGATCGCGGTCCAGTTCGATCACCGTAAGCCGGCCCAGGCGCTCCACCAGCGGCTGCGTGAGCGCGGCCAAGCCCGGGCCGATCTCGACCATGGCATCGCCCGGCTGCGGCGCGATCGCGCGCACGATCGCATCGATGATGCCGGCGTCGGTCAGGAAATGCTGGCCGAAGCGCTTGCGCGCGATGTGTTTCACGCCGGCGGACGCATCAGGATTGCGGCGGGTCGCGGTATTCGACGTAGGCCCGCGCGCGCACTTCCTGCGCCCAGGCCTCGAAGGCTTCGTCGATCTTCTTGTCACGCAGCACCGCGCGGGCGGCCTCGCGCTGCTCGGTCTGGCTGAGCTTCGCTTCGCGCCGCGCCACCACCTGGATCAGGTGCACGCCGAAGCGCGACACCACCGGATCGCTGATCTGGCCGGGCGCCAGGCGGTTCATGGCTTCCTCGAACTCGGGCACGAACTGGCCGGGGCGCGACCAGCCCAGATCGCCGCCTTCCTTGGCGCTGGCATCCTGCGAATTGTCTCGCGCCAGACTGGCGAAGTCGGCGGTGCCCTTCTGCAGCCGCTCCTTGAATTCGGCCAGCTGCGCGACGGCCTGCGCCGTGGTGCGCTTGGGGTCATTGCGCAGCAGGATGTGGCGCACCTCGGTCTGGGTGACGATCGCATCGCTTGCGCCGGGCTGGCTCTTGGCAAGCAGCTTGAGCACATGGAATCCCGCGCCCGAGCGGATCGGCCCCACGATGCCATTGACCGGTGTCGACTGCGTCGCATCCACGAAGAGCGTCGGGTAGCGCTCGGCGCTGCGCATGCCGAGCGCGCCGCCGTTCGCGCGGTCCGGCGAATCGGAGAGCTCCTGCGCGAGCTTGGCAAAGTCTTCGCCGGCGCGGGCACGCTGCGCCACGCTCTGGGCGCGTTGCTGCAAGGTCGCCACCTGTGCATCGCTGGCGTCCTCGGGCACCGCGATCAGCACCTGCGCGATGTTGATGTCCGGCGGCACCGCTGCATTGGTGCCGCTGCGCTGATCACGGATGAACTGGTCGACCTCGACGTCGCTGACCTTGACCTTGGACTCGACTTCGCGCTCGCGCAGCCGTGTCAACAGGAGCTGGTCGCGCAGGTCGTTGCGGAAGGACTTCACCGAGATGCCTTCTTCACCCACGCGGCGCTGCAGCTCGACCATGGAAATCTGGTTCTGTCGCGCGACGGTCTGTTCGGCCTGGTCGATCGCGAGTTCGTCGACCTTGATGCCGACATCCTTCGCCGCCTGAAGCTGCGCGCGCTCCGCGATCAGCCGCTCGAGCACCAGGCGCGTGAGCTCGGGCCGCGGCATGCGCTCGGCCTCGGGATTTTCCTTCAGGATGCGCGTCAGGCGCGTCTGCACTTCGGTGTTGGTGATCGGCTCCGAGTTGACCAGCGCGACGATGTATTCGGCCGAGCGCTGCACCGGCGTGCCGGTCGCCGCAGCAGACGACCGCGGCGCGGTCGAGGGCGGGCCGAGGCGTGGTCCGGCACGCATGATGTCCGTGATGCCCATGCCGGGACGCAATCCCTGGCCCTGCGCAAGGGATGAGGCGGCCAGCGCTGCAAGGCAGACCAGGGTCAGCGGGAAGCGGATGTTGTTCATGGCGGGGCTCAGTCGTAATTGGTGAAGCGGCTCGGCGCGGCGATCGGCGAACGCAAGGGCTGATAACGCTGGATGTTCTGGGTCAGGGTCCGCAAGGGGCTCGAGCCGACGCTCGCGAAACCGACGAACTCGATCTGGAACATCAGGCGCGTACTGGCTGTGATCTGGCCGGTGGTGATGCGTTCCAGCACGATGCGTCCGATCCAGCAACAGCCGTCGTATTCGACGCCGATCACACCGTCGGTGAGCTTGCGATCGAGCATGCTGTAGTTGAGGCGGCCGACCGAATACCAGCGCCCGCCGCCCTGGCCGCGCCCAGGGCCAAGATCCTTGCCCTTGTCGCCCCACAGATCGTTGAGCGGCCATTGCCAGCTGACATCGAATGACTTGTCGCCGTCGACGACCGCCGCCGAGCTGTTGGCCTGGTAGTTGTAGGTCGCCGAGAGGTTGTGGTACTGGCTCGGGTTGTAGCGCGCCGTGATCGCCTGGCGCGACGAGGTGCGGTTGTCCGCGTTGTACTGGACGGTGGTGTCGAGGCTCCACTTCGGCGTCCAGTTGATCTGGGCGCCCAGCAGCAGGTCGCTGGCGCGATCGGTCACCGGCAGCGTCGCCGCCTGCCCGGCAGCGGCCGGCAGCGTGACGCGCTGGTCGCTGAAGCGCAGGCGCTGGGCGATGCCGAAACGCGCGGCCTCGGCGCCGGTGTCGGGGTCGATCAGGCGGGATGTCACGCCCAGCGTGAGCACGTTGGTGTCGGAGATGCGGTCGTTGCCGGAGAACGCGTTCTCCGTGTAGACCGTCGCGAAATTGAAGTCGTTGGCCGCCGAATCGTAGTTCGGCAGGTTGCTCTGGTTGCGATAGGGCGTGTAGACGTAGAAGGCGCGCGGTTCCAGCGTCTGGCGGAAGGCGCGACCGAAGAAGGTCGCGTCGCGCTCGAAGACCATGCCGCTGTCCAGGCTGAAGGTCGGCAGCACGCGGGTTGCCGAGCTGCCCGGCTGAAGGCCAGGGTGTCCGAGCTGCGTCGCTTCCTGCGCGAGCTGCCCGGGCGATTGCGCCTCGAACTGGTAGGCGGTCGCGTTCAACATCACCTTCGGGATGATGAAGGTGCCCGGCGTCAGGAAAGGCCGGCTGACCGAGAGCTGTGCGAATTCGCGATCGCCGTTGGGCTGACCCTGTATCACAGGATCGCCGCGAAAGCGCGAGTAGTCGGTCTTGAGCGAAAGGTCGAGCCCGTGCCAGTCGTACTTGGTGTAGTTGGCGCTGATCTCGGGCAGCTTGTCGTAGGGCGGAACGATCGGCGCCAGGTCGTACTGCAGCGTTTGATAGCTCTGGGCCGAAAAGGCGCCGCTCCAGTCGCCCTTGACCCAGTTGAGCGCGGCATCGTTCGACAGCAGCCGCTGCGTGAGGGACGGCGTGCGGGTGAAGTCGCGCCAGTAGTCGTTGTCGCTCACCCGGTTGATGTTGAGCGTGCCGGTGAGCGAATCCAGGTCGAAGGGCTTGGGATCGAAGGTCTGCTGGTGGTGCGTCCAGATGCCCCAGCGATTGCTGCCGGGCAAGGTGGACGAGGGCGCATTCGCGGTGGTCGCCGTACCGTTCGACAGGTTGTTGTAGTAGGTGCGCAGCGAATCGTTGTAGCGAGACAGCGGCAAGGTGTCGGACGGCATGTAGTCGATGCGCACGTTGCCCTGGTACTTGTCTTCCAGGTAACGGAATTCGCTGCCGATGTTGACGCCGCGCTTGCTCATCAGCTCGGGATAGAAGGTCGCATCGCGATTGGGCGCGATGTTCCAGTAGTACGGCTGCGTGATGTCGATGCCGTTGACGCTGTCGATGCCGATGGTGGGCGGCAGCAGCCCGCTCTTGCGGTCGTTGCTCAGCGGGAAGCTCAGCGACGGAAACGGCGGCGTGCTGATGCCCATGAAACTCAGGCGTGCGTCCGTGGCCACGCCGACGTTCTCTTCGGTGTCGGTGGTGAGGGTGGCCGCGGTCAATAGCCAGGCAGGCATCCAGCCTGGAAAGTCCTCGCGCCGGCAGGTGGTGTAGGTGGCGTGTCGGGCCACCGAGACGTTGCTGTCGACGAAGTCGATCCGATCCGCATCGCCTTCTCCGCCGGTGGCCAGGAAGCGGTAGTGGACCTTGTTGAAGAAGCCTTCGAAAGTTTCGAGCTTGAGCTGGAGCTCGGGCCCTTCGTAGGTATTGCCGGCCTGATTCACATGCACGTTGCCATGGGCCTTGGCGAGATCGTCGGGCTGGTAGTACTCGAGCCGGTCGGCACGGATGACGGTGTCGCCGCGGCGCAGCGACGCGTTGCCCTCGACCGTTGTCTCCAGATCGGGCCGGCCGGAAATACGGTCGCCGTCGACGAAGCTGGGCAGCTCGCCGCGCTGGGTCTGCGGAATGGTTTCGGTGAGCTGCGGCGTCCGCTTGAGGACCAGCGGCGCATCCAGAACGGCGTCCTGCGCCAGCGCGCCATGCGCGTGCAGCAGTGCAAGCGACAGCACGGCCAGCGGCAAGGGCGGGCAGCACCGGCGCCAGGCGGCTCGGGTCAGGTCAGGCATCGATAAGAAACGGATGTCGTCAGGAAGGAACGGGCGCCAGAGGGCCGGGCGCTGAAAGGAAGCCCGCACAGGCGGATTTGTAGAATTGATTATCCATGACAGCCTCCCCGACCCCGGCCAACGGCGCCGCACCTCCTTTCCTTGCGCCGGCGGCGTCGCCGCCGCTCTGGAGCGATCCGGCCCGCGAGCAGGCCTTCGCGCATTGGATTGAGGGCCTTGCCGCACCCCATCGCCTGCTGCCCGGCACGGTGCGCCTGGCATCGGCCGATGCGAGCTTCCGGCGCTATTTCCGCATCGACACGAGCGACGCGGGCACCCGCATCGTGATGGACGCGCCGCCGGCCCAGGAAAACAGCGCGCCCTTCGTCCAGGTCGCGCAGCTGATGGCCCAGGCGGGCGTCACGGCGCCGCAGGTGCTGGCATGGGATTCGGCGCACGGCTTCCTGCTGCTGGACGACCTGGGCCGCGAGACGATGCTCGACGTGATCGATCCGGAAGCCCCCGGTGCCGCGCGACCTCTCTATGCCGAGGCCATCGATGCGCTGATCCGCTGGCAGCTCGCGTCGAAGCCGGACGTCCTGCCGCCCTACGATCGGGCCCTGCTGGAGCGCGAGCTGGCGCTCTTTCCGCAGTGGTACGTCACGCAGCACCGCGGCCTGCGCGTGGAAGGCCGCCTGCAGGAACGGCTGGAGCGCAGCTTCAGGTTGATCGTCGAGAGCAACCTCGCCGCACCGCGCGTGTACGTGCACCGCGACTTCATGCCGCGCAATCTCATGGTGACCGGCGGCGTACTGTCGGGCGTGCTGGATTTCCAGGATGCCGTGTACGGCCCCATCACCTACGACATCGCGAGCCTGATGCGCGATGCCTTTCTCAGCTGGGACGAAGAGTTCGTGCTCGACGTGACGGTGCGCTACTGGGAGCAGGCGCGTCGCGCGGGCTTGCCCGTCGACGAGGACTTCGGCGTCTTCTATCGCGCCGTCGAATGGATGGGCCTGCAACGCCATCTGAAAGTCGCCGGCATCTTCGCGCGCCTCACGCTGCGTGACGGCAAGCCGAAGTACCTGGCCGATACGCCGCGCTTCATCGCCTACATCCGCGCCACCGCCAGCCGCTACCACGAGCTCACGCCGCTCCTGCGCGCGATCGACGAGATCGAAGGCACGCAGGCCGCGAGCGGATTTGCCTACGGGCGGGTGTGACGCCGCGCTTTCATTGCGCCGTGGCGCTCGCCGCCGACAGCGCATTGACGCTGCCGCCCGGCGCCGCGCGCCACGTGCAGGTGCTTCGAATGCAGCCCGGCGATGCACTGACGCTCTTCGACGGCGCAGGCGGTGAATATGCGGCGACGGTCGAGCGCATGGGACGCAGCGAGGTGGCCGTGCGGGTCGGTGCCCACAGCGCGGTCGAACGCGAGACACCGCGCGCTGTGCACCTGGCGGTCGGCATGCCGGCCAACGAGCGCATGGACTGGCTGGTCGAGAAGGCCACCGAACTGGGCGCCGCCAGCATCCAGCCGCTGATGACCGCGCACGGCGTGCTGCGCCTCGCAGGCGAGCGCGCGGAGAAGAAGCGCGTGCACTGGGAAGCGATCGCCATTGCCGCCTGCGAGCAGTGCGGACGCAACCGCGTGCCGCACATCCACCCGGTGCGGACCTTGGCCAGCTGGATCGACATGCCGCCGGCCGATGCCGAACGCTTCGTGCTGAGCCTGGCCGATGGCGCGCACAGCCTGGGCGGCATCCACGATGAAGCGCTCGGCATCGCGGGGCGCGGCACGTGCCTGCTCAGCGGCCCCGAAGGCGGGCTCAGCCCCGCCGAAGAGAAGGATGCCCTCGCGCGCGGCTTCGCGCCGCGCACGCTCGGCCCGCGCGTGCTGCGCGCCGAAACCGCGGCGCTGGCGGCACTTGCACTGCTCGCGGGTCAGTGATCAGATGCTTCATCGCGCTTTCATCTGGCCCCGTCACACTGCACCGCGCATGTCCCACCGCCTCGCTTCACCGCGCCTCGCCTGCGTGCTCTTCACGGCGCTCTGCGCAGCGAGTGCCGTTCACGCCCAGGGATCGGCGGTGGCGCCGACGCCCGCGCAGCTCAAGCCCGTGGTCGACCAGACGTACGCGCAACTCCTCGCCGCCCCGGCCATCAAGCAACTGCTCGAGGCGGTCAAGGCCGATCACGCGCGCTCGATCGAAGACCTGCGGATGCTCACTGAGATCGAGGCGCCACCCTTCAAGGAACAGAAGCGCGCTGAGGCCTTTCTCGCGCGCATGAAGGCGGTCGGTCTGACCGACGCCAGGATCGACGCCGAAGGCAACGTCGTCGGCTTGCGCAAGGGCAGCGGCAACGGACCCCGGCTGCTGATCTCGGCGCACCTCGACACCGTCTTTCCCGCCGGCACCGACGTCAAGGTGAAGGAGCGCGACGGCAAGCTCTATGCGCCCGGCATCTCGGACGACACGCGCGGGCTGTCGGTGCTGCTCTCGTGGCTCAAGGTGCTCAACGACAACAAGGTGCAGACGGTGGGCGACCTGCTGGTCGTCGGCGACGTGGGCGAGGAAGAGCTCGGCAATCTGCGCGGCATGAAGGCCATCTTTCGCGACCATCCCGACATCGACGGCATGGTCGGCATCGAGCCGGCGGCCGACGGCACCGTGCTGGTCCTGGGCACCGCGAGCCATCGCTACGAGGTCAGCTTCAAGGGACCCGGAGGCCACAGCTACGGCGCCTTCGGCCAGGTGCCCAGCGCGATCCACGGCATGGGCCGCGCGATCGCCAGGATCGCAGACATCCGCACGCCCAGCTTTCCGAAGACCACCTTCACCGTCGGCACCGTGAGCGGCGGCACCTCGGTCAACACCATCGCGCCCGATGCGCGCATGGCGGTCGACATCCGCTCCGACGAGATGGGCGCGCTGCTGGACACCGAAAAGAAAGTGCTGGCCGCGATCGACGAAGGCGTGGCCGAGGAAAACAAACGCTGGAACGTCAACACGCTCAGCGTCTCCACCAGGCTGATCGGCGACCGCCCGGGCGGTCGCACGCAGGCCGACTCGGTGATCGTCGAGGCCGCCGTCCGCTCGAACAGCGCCTTCGGCCACAAGACGCTGCTGACCGGCGCGAGCACCGATGCCAACGTGCCGATGGCCCTCGGGATCCCGGCCATCATCATCGGCGGCGGCGGCAAGACCGGCGGCTTTCACGCGCTGTCCGAATGGATCGACGTGACAGACGGATGGATGGGCGCGCAGAATGCACTGGCGACCGTGCTCGGCCTGGTCGGCGTCCAGGGCGTGAGCGAACCCTTGCTGCCCAGGCGGGCCGCGCGGCCGAAGTAGTTTTTTCTCGTCTCACCTTTTTCTTCCTTTCATCTTCAGGAGTCCATCATGGGATTGCTCGATTCGGTTCTCGGACAAGTGCTCGGCGGCGGTCAGCAACCGGCCGGACCCGGCGGTGTGGGGAGCCTGGGCAGCGCCGGCGGGCTCGGTGACCTGGGGGGCCTCGCAGGCGCACTCGGCGGGCTGCTCGCCAACAACGGCGAGCAAGGCGGCCTCGGTGGCCTGGTCTCGAAGTTCGAGCAGGCCGGGATGGGCAATGTGATCCAGTCGTGGATCGGCAAGGGCGAGAACGCGCCGATCTCCGGCGACCAGCTGCATGCCGCGCTGGGCAGCGACGTGGTCTCGGGCATCGCGCAAAAGCTGGGCGTCAACCCTGCGACGCTGCTGCCGATGCTGGCCACGATGCTGCCGACGCTGATCGATCACCTCACGCCGCACGGCCAGGTTCCGGCCGAAGGCCTCGGCAACCACGAGGATCTGCTGTCTTCGCTCAGCGGCCTGCTGCAGAAGGGCTGACTGAGACGGGTGCCGCGCGGCGAATCGCCGCAGGCATGCTCCCGGCGCCGCAAGGCGCCTTTTTTCTGACCACCGCCAACGCGCCTTCATGAACCGCAACCTCTGGCTGCTCGCCGTTTGCCAGGGCCTGTTCCTGACCAACAACGTCACCTTCATCGCGATCAATGGCCTGGTCGGGCTGGGGCTGGCGCCGCACGGCTGGATGGCCACCTTGCCGGTCATGGGCTACGTGGTCGGCAGCGCGCTCGCCACCGGCCTGGTGTCGCGCACGCAGCGACGCTTCGGGCGGCGACGCTCGTTCCAGATCGGCCTGGCGGTGGCGCTGGGTTCGGCGCTGCTGTGCGCGCTGGCGGCGTTCTGGAAGAACTTCGGCCTGCTGTGCTTCGCGACGGTGGTGGCCGGCTACTACAACGCCAACGCCGGACTCTATCGTTTTGCCGCTGCGGAACTCGCCACGCCCGACTGGCGCGAAAAGGCCATCTCGCTCGTGATGGCCGGCGGGCTGATCGGTGCGGTGCTGGGGCCGAATCTCGCGGCTGTTGCACGCGGCTGGTTCGTCGTGCCCTTCGCGGGCGCGTACCTCGCGCTCGCCGTGGTCGCGCTGCTCTCGATGGGCGTGATGCAGTTCATCGAATTCCCGCCGCCGCCGGCTCGCAGCGCAACGGCAGGAGGCCGTCCGCTGGCCGAGATCATGCGTCAGCCCGTGTTCATCGTCGCCGCGGCAGCGGGCGCGCTCGGCTACGGCGTCATGAACCTGCTGATGGCCGCGACGCCGATCGCCATGCAGATCTGCAGCCTGCCCTTCGACAAGGTCGCGCTGGTGCTCGAGTGGCACGTGATCGGCATGTTCGCACCGGGCTTCTTCACCGGGCATCTGATCCGCCGCGTCGGCGCGCTGCCCGTGATGGGCGCGGGCCTGGCGCTGAACCTCGGCTGCATCGCGGTCGCGCTCTCGGGCGTGGACCTGCATCAGTTCCTGATCGCGCTGTTCATGCTCGGCGTCGGCTGGAATTTCCTCTTCACAGGCAGCACCACGCTCTCGCTCACCGCCTACAGCGCGGAAGAGAAGGATCGGGCGCAAGGTGCGCTGAACTTCTGCGTGTTCGCGACGCTGGCGGTGAGTTCGTTCGCCTCGGGCGTGCTGGTCACGACGCAGGGCTGGCGGCTGCTGAATTTCGGCTCGCTGCTGCCGGTGGTGCTGACCGGCCTGTCGCTGTGGTGGCTTGCCATGCAGCGGCGCACGGCCGCTAGCGCCGCCAGCTGAAGCGAGGCCGACTATAGAAACCTGCAGTTCCTGCTCGCCTACTTGCTGGATGCATACAAGCAGGACCGCTTGACCAATGACAAGATCATCTACACGGTGGATCGTCTGACGCGACGCATCGACGTTGGCGATCAACAAATGATTCGGGAATGGATCGACATGGCATGCAGCCTCATGCCAAAGCAATCGACCGACGATATTCCTCTTCGCATGACCGAACCGCATGTCCCGTGTTGATGCGCGTCGGTCACGCGTTGGGCTCGCATTGGACATTGGCTACTCAAAGGCAAGCAGTGCTGCTGAATCGTCAAAGTTCGCGGCGCCGTCGACGTGAGTCGCCGCACTTTCATCACCGCGGTTGCGCATTTTTTCTGTACTGGCGGATGTAGTGCATTGACTTCTTGCCAGATTCTTCGCTCGCAAAGCCGCTACTGCTGGCGTTGCGTCACTCGGCGTGGGCCGCCACTACGCTCGGTCTCTCGCCACATGAACAGGAATTGCTTTTTGCGTCGTCTTCAACACAGCCCGAAACACGCTGATGGCGGTCGCGCCGGTTTTCGCACGGCGAACATCCATGGCGGCTTCAGCTTGACGGCTAATTTCCAAGACCACGAAGCGTGAAGCGCGCTTGCAGCCATTGCCCGAGTTTCGCGAATACCGGTTCGGCATCCTGCTCGTTGAAGATCTCGTGGTACAGGTGCTGGAAGCAGACCGCCTCGATGAAGCATGCCGGCACTGCGGCCGCGAATGCGCGACTTCCCGCAGGCCGAACGAGCCGATCGTCGCCAGCATAGAGCAGCAGCGTGGGCACCTGCCATCGCGGCGCGGCCGCCTGGACGACGGCGCCTTCATCGGCGAGAAAACGCGCGAGGCGCGCACCGATGCGGTCATGGCACAGCGGATCGTCGCGATAGGCCTGCACGACCGCGCGGTCGTGCGAAAGGTAGTTGCCGTCGAGGCTGTTGCCGACGCGAAGACCCGGTGCAACACGCGAAAGAACGGCAACCAGCAGTTTCTGGAACGCACTGAGCCCAGCATCCAGTCCCGGCGAGGAGAGCACCAGGCCATCGACCGGGCGCACGGCGCGCCCCACGAAGCTCGCCGCCACCAAGCCGCCGAGGCTGTGGCCGAGCAGCACGAGCGGCAGGCCGGGATGGGAAGCACGCACGTCGTCGACCACGAGCGCAAGATCATCGACCAGCCGCATCACCGAGGGCAAACCGCCGCGCCTGCCGCTCGATGCGCCATGGCCGCAATGATCGGCCGCATGCACCGCGAAGCCCCACGCATTGAGGCGCGCGGCCACATGCCCGTAGCGCCCCGCATGTTCGCCCAGGCCGTGCACCAGCAGCACGACGGCTCTCGCTGGCGTGTCGGCCACGGGCCAGTCGTGCAGCGCCAGCGTCTCGCCGTCCGGCGTGCGCAGCGCGCGCTGCGATGTCAAGCGGCGACGGCGGCGTGCGCGGCCGGCAGCGCGGCGATGACTTCAGCCACCGCGGCGGTCAGCTTCTTCGCATAGGGCACATGCAGGAACTCGTTCGGTCCATGCGCATTGCTGCGCGGTCCCAGCACGCCGCAAACCATCATCTGCGCCTTGGGGAAGCCGGCGCTCAGCATGTTCATGAGCGGGATGGTGCCGCCCTGGCCGATGTAGCCGCAACCCGAGCCGAAGTGCGCCTGCGACGCAGCGTTGAGCGCGCGCTCGAACCAGGGCTCGATGGCCGGTGCGTTCCATCCGGTCGCGCCGCCGCCGCCTTCGAAAGTGACCTTGGCCTGATAGGGCGCGTTGTCTTCGAGCAGGGTCTTGAGCTGTTGCACGGCCTGCGCGGCATCGACCAGCGGCGGCAAGCGCAGCGAGAGCTTGAACGCGGTATACGGGCGCAGCACATTGCCCGCGTCCTTCAGCGCCGGAAAGCCCTCGGCACCGGTGACCGACAGCGTCGGCTTCCAGGTGCGGTTGATCAGCGCTTCCACCGGGTCGGTGGTGGTGGGCAGTGCGAACGCCGTCGATCCGCCGCAGTCGTAGTGGGCCCAGGGGAAGCGCTTGTAGACCTCGTCGCCGAGGATGGCCGCGGTGGCCCTGGCCTGCGCGAGGCGCTCGGCCGGCACCGCACAATGAAAACTCTCGGGCAGCAGGCGGCCGGTCTTGCTGTCCTCGAGGCGGTCCAGCACCTGCCGCATGATGCGGAAGCTCGAGGGAACGAGGCCCGAGGCATCGCCGGAGTGAATGCCTTCGGTCAGGATCTCGACTTTCAGCGTGCCGCTGGCCATGCCGCGCAGCGAGGTCGTGAGCCACAGCTGGTCGTAGTTGCCGGCGCCGGAATCGAGGCAGATCACGAGGGAGACGTCGCCGAGCCGCGGCCGCAGTGCATCGACATACGGCAGCAGATCGTAGGAGCCGGATTCTTCGCAGGTCTCGATCAGCCCGACGATGCGCGGATGCGCCGCGCCCTGCGCCTTGAGCGCCTGCAGCGCCGCCACGCTCGCGTAGACCGCGTAGCCGTCGTCCGCGCCGCCGCGGCCATAGAGCAGGCCGTCTTCATACTTCGGTGTCCACGGCCCGAGGTCGTTGCGCCAGCCGGTGAATTCGGGCTGCTTGTCGAGGTGGCCGTACATCAGCACGGTTTCCTTCAGATCGGTGCCGGTGGCGGGCACTTCGAAGAACAGCACGGGCGTGCGGCCTTCGAGGCGGACGATCTCGAGTTTCAGGCCCTCGACCTTCTGTGCCTCGACCCAGTTGGCGGCGTTCTGCAGCACGGTCTCGAGGTGACCATGCTGGACCCATTCCTTGTCGAAACCGGGCGACTTCGCCGGAATGGCGATGTAGGCGGTGAGTTGCTTGAGGATGTCCTTGTCCCATTGGGACGAAACATCGGCCAGTGCGCGATCGGCATCGAGCAGCCCGGCAGGCAGCTCGCGGTGGAGAGGGGCGTTCATGAAAATTCTCCGCGGGGTGGGGAAACGATGTTAGTGCCTCCCGGGGGATCGCGCAGCAGGGCCTTCGATGGCCACGGCCGGCGCGGTTCGCAGTCAGAATGCGCACTGCGCGATTCGACGACGCATCATCCGGAGTCCTTCTTGAGCAAATCATCCGCACGCATTCGGGTCGGGATCGGTGGCTGGACCTTCGAGCCCTGGCGCAACAACTTCTATCCCGAGGGCCTGCCTCATGCCCGGGAGTTGAACTACGCCAGCCGCCAGGTCACGGCCATCGAGGTCAACGGCACCTACTACAGCACCTTCAAGCCACCGACCTTCAGGAAGTGGCATGACGAGACGCCCGATGACTTCGTGTTCTCGCTCAAGGCATCGCGCTTTTCCACCAACCGCAAGCAGCTGTCGACCGCCAGGGAATCGATCGCGCGCTTCGTCGACAGTGGCATCGGCGAGCTCGGAAACAAACTCGGGCCGATCCTCTGGCAGTTCATGCCGACCAAGGTTTTCGATGCGGAAGATCTCGCAGGCTTCCTCGAATTGCTGCCGAGGAAGGAGGGCAGCCATTTGCTGCGCCACGTGCTGGACGTGCGGCACGAGAGCTTCAAGACGCCCGACTATCTCGCGCTCGCGCGCAAGCACAAGGTCGCGACGGTCTTCACCGACTCCGACAAGTTCCCGTCCTTCGCCGACCTGACCGGCGACTTCGTCTACGCGCGCCTGATGAACAGCGATCCGGCGCACAAGAACGGCTATGCGCCGAAGGCGCTGGACGCGTGGGCCGAAGCCGCGAAGACCTGGGCCGCCGGCGCCAAGCCGAAGGCATTGCCGCACGTGGAGGAACAGAAGACCGCCGGTGCCGTGCGGGAGCGCGACGTCTTCGTGTACTTCATCAACGGCGCAAAAGAAAAGGCACCCGCCGCGGCGGGTGCCTTGATCGAGCGCCTGGGCTGAGGGGCCTCAGGCAGCCGCTTGCAGCGCCGGCTTGCTGCTGCCGCCCGGCGACGCGCCGAAGCTGATCTCGCCGGACAGCTGGCCGCCTTCCTCGATGACGATCTTGCCATAGCGGATCTTGCCCGTGACCTTGCCGGTCGAATGGATGACGAGCTTCTCGCGCACCGTGAGGTTGCCGTCGAACAGGCCGCGGATCTCCGCGATGTCGATGTCGGCGGAGCCCTTGAACGCACCCTGCTCGGCGATCTGCATGACGCGCGAATCCATCGTCGCTTCGACCAGGCCTTCCACCACCAGCGTGTCGCAATCCGTGATCTCGACACCCTTGAGCTTGATGTTGGGGCCGACGGTGAGCTTGCTGCCGCCTTCCTTCGCAACGCTCGCTGCCGCATTGGCGGCCTGCGCCGTCAGTGCGGAAGGACTGACGGGGGTGCCCGAAAGGTTGGTGCCGGAACCCATGAGCGGCGCGGGGCGGGAGGTGGGGGAATCGGCTTCGCGTTCACGCTTGCCGAAGAAGGGGGACTGTGTGGCCAATGGGTAGCTCCTCAAAAGGGCTATCGTAAGAAGGCGTTTACGGGCCGCGGCACTTCATTGCGCAAGAAGCGTAACTGAATACATCTGCTTTGCGATCGGTGCGAACTTTCGTGCTCCTCGAATGACCCCGTCAAGCGGCGCGCTCGCGCTCGAACTTGAACACCGCCGTGCTGGCACGCGCATTGGGCAGCCAACGCACCTCGCGTCCGTCCTGCAGACCGAAGGCGTCGAGCACCCGCAATTGATTCTTGCGGGCCAGCACGTCGAAATCCTTGAAGGTGCCGACGCGGATGTTGGGCGTGTCGTACCACTGGTAGGGCAGGCGCCGCGTCACGGGCATGCGGCCGCGCGCGATGCTGATGCGGTTGGGCCAGTGCGCGAAGTTGGGAAACGCGACGATGCCGATGCGCCCGACACGCGCGGTCTCGCGCAGCATCACTTCGGCGTTGCGCAGATGCTGGAGCGTGTCGATCTGCAGCACGACGTCGAACGAGGCGTCGTCGAACAGGGCAAGGCCTTCGTCGAGGTTGAGCTGGATCACGTCGACGCCGCGCCGCACGCATTGCAGCACGTTGCCGTCGGCGATCTCCACGCCGTAGCCGCTGCAGCCGCGTTCGCGCTGCAGCAGGTCGAGCAGCGCGCCGTCGCCGCAACCGAGGTCGAGCACGCGAGCGCCCTCGGGCACGAGCCGTGCGATCAGATGCTGGGTGTCCAGATCGCTCATGCCTTTGCCCTCCGCGGCAGGGCTGGTGCGGCGGCGTCCAGTTCCCTGCCGATGCGTTCGAAGTACGAACGCACCACGCCCATGTAGCGCACGTCGTCGAGCAGGAAGGCGTCGTGCCCGTGGGGTGCGTCGATCTCCGCGTAGCTCACGTTGCGGCGATTGTCGAGCAAGGCCTTCACGATCTCGCGGCTGCGCGCCGGCGAGAACCGCCAGTCGGTGGTGAAACTCACGAGGAGGAACTGGGCCGTCGCCTCGGCCAGTGCCGCACCGAGCTCGCCGCCGTGCGCCCGTGCGGGATCGAAGTAGTCGAGCGCGCGCGTGATCAGCAGATAGGTGTTGGCGTCGAAGTATTCGCTGAACTTGTCGCCGTTGTAGCGCAGGTAGCTTTCGATCTGGAATTCGACCTCCTGGGTCGAATAAAGGAAGTCGGTGTTCGCGGCGCTGCCTTCGACCGCGCTGCGCAGCGCACGGCCGAACTTCTCGTTCATCAGGTCGTCGCTCTGGTAGGTGATGTGGCCGATCATGCGGGCGATCCGCAGTCCGCGCTTGGGCACCACGCCGTGCTCGTAGAAGTGGCCGCCGTTGAAATCGGGGTCGGTGACGATGGCCCGGCGAGCGACTTCGTTGAAAGCAATGTTCTGCGCCGTCAGGCTGGGCGCACTGGCCACCACGACGGCGTGCCGCACGCGCTCGGGGTATTGCAAGGTCCATGACAGCGCCTGCATGCCGCCAAGGCTGCCGCCCATCACGGCAGCGAGGCTGTCGATACCGAGCGCATCGAGCAGGCCGGCCTGCGCGTTGACCCAGTCCTCCACCGTGACCACGGGGAAGTCGGCACCGTAGACACGGCCCGTCTCGGGGTTGACGTGCATCGGGCCGGTGGAACCGAAGCAGGAGCCGAGATTGTTGACGCCGATGACGAAGAACCGGTTGGTGTCGACCGGCTTGCCCGGGCCGATCATGTTGTCCCACCAACCCTCGGACTTCTCCTGGCCCGCATAGACCCCGGCCACATGGTGCGACGCATTCAGCGCGTGGCAGACGAGCACGGCGTTGCTGCGCTCGGCGTTGAGCTCGCCGTAGGTTTCATAGGCCAGCGTGTAGTTGCTGATCGACGCGCCGCTGCTCAACGCGAGCACGCCTGGAAACTGCATCGATTGCGGAGTGACGATGAACGACATGGAACGAAAAGACCCGGCCTCGCCAAAAACGAGCCGGGTCCGGCATCCGTCTTTAGCTGCATTTATTAAGCGCCCGCAAGCTGGTGCAAATCGGCGCGTTTGCAGAGTATATGTCGCGCGGCCGAGGCACTGCGCTCGCACTCGGTCAGCGCGCAAAAACACCGGGCAGCAGCAGCCAGTACGGGCGCCGCGATCGCCCTGCCATCGCCGATCGACGGCATCGAGCACTCACCTCGTTGGTAAGCAAGCACTGGCTTCCACTATATTTTTGGAGCGGCAGCGGCCGGGGCAAATTCTTACTTGCATGGCGAAGATTTCACCCATAATGCACGAGCCTCCCTTCAAATTTCTTGTGGCGGCGATTCGGTGATCGGTCAGTTTCGCGCAACTCGACGGTTTTCGTTTGGGTCGTGCTATCGGGACTCCATCGCTTTTCTTGATGTGTTTATAGGAGTCCCTTGATGGGCAACAAACTGTACGTCGGTAACCTGCCTTACTCGGTACGTGACGGTGATCTCGAGCAGGCCTTCGGGCAATTCGGCTCCGTGACGAGCGCCAAGGTCATGATGGAGCGCGACACGGGTCGCTCCAAGGGCTTCGGGTTCGTCGAAATGGGCAGCGATGCAGAAGCACAAGCAGCCATCAACGGCATGAACGGCCAGCCGCTCGGCGGCCGCAGCGTTGTGGTGAACGAAGCGCGCCCCATGGAGGCCCGCCCTCCGCGTAGCGGCGGCGGCGGTTATGGCGGCGGCGGTGGTGGCTATGGTGGCGGCGGCAGCGGCGGCAGCGGCGGCAGCGGCGGCAGCGGTGGTGGCGGTTACGGCGGCGGCGGTGGTCGCAGCGGCGGCGGTGGCGGCTATGGCGGTGGTGGTGGCGGCGGTTATGGCGGCGGCCGCAGCGGCGGTGGCGGCGGCGATGGCGGATTCCGCAGTCCCTACGGTGCAGGTCCCCGTGGTGGCGGCGGCGGCGGTCGTGGCGGCTACGGCGGCGGCAACAGCGGCTATTGAATCCGTGGATATGCGGTCCCCACGAAAGGCTCCTTGCAGGAGCCTTTTTTCATGGCGTGCCGCAGCGAGAACGCGTGCTCATTCGCCGCGACGCTTCTTGCGCGCGCGGCCTTGCAGTGCGCGGTCGAACACGGCGTTGGGCAGCATGCGCATGAGCTTGGCGACCACGCCCATCTGCCAAGGGATCACCCGGTAGCTCGACCCGGCCTCGATCGCCCGAAAGGCCTGGTCTGCAAAGTCGTCCGCACGCATCAGGAACGGCATGCCATAGCGATTGCCTTGCGTGAGCGGCGTGTCGACATAACCGGGGCAAAGGGTCACGACCTTCACGCCGGTGCCGCGCAATTCACCACGCAGGCTCTCGCAGTACGCGACCACGCCCGCCTTGCTGGCGCAATAGGCGCCGTGGCCCGGCAGGCCGCGGATGGCCGCGACACTGCCGATGCCCACCAGCCGGCCACTCCCACGTTCGGCCATGCGCGCGACGAAAGGATGGAAGGTGGCGGCCAATCCCACGTTGTTGGTCGCGAAGGTCTGCGCCAGCACATCGAGATCAGAGCGCTCTGCCGTGTCGACGCCGATGCTGATGCCGGCATTGGCGATCACCACGTCCGGCACGCCCTGTTGGGCGATGCACCCCACGCCGGCCTCGACGATGCTGTCGGTCTGCGCAACGTCCGCGTCGTAGATCCGATAGCGATCCGCGCCGATGCGGCGGGCGCTCGCCCAGGCATCGATTTCGCCGGTGCGCCTGGCCACCAGCGCGAGTCGATAGCCGGCATCGTGAAACCGGGCCGCGAACGCCTGGCCGATGCCGCTGGACGCGCCGGTGATGAAGACAAGAGGCGCCGTGCGCTCGCCGTTGTCCATGTCAGGGCTTGGTTCCCGCAGCGGCCGCGGGTGGCATCAAGAGCCCATGGACGCGTCCATGCAGATTGGCGACGCCGGTCAGGTTGTCGAAATCCAGCGAGTCGCCGGTGAACCGGTCCGTTCCCCGCGTGAGGATGACGGGCTTGTTCGACTTGACCCGCTCGGTGTCCAGGAACGCGTGCAGGAATTCGCCGCGAAACTCCAGCCGCGGCATCACCTTGCCGTCGGACGCGAGTGCGGCGTCGCGCACCACGATCGCATTGCCGAACAACTGCACCTCGCTGCCATCCCCATTGGACAAGCCCCGGTTGGCGGTCGCGTGCGTGACCAGGCCTTCGGGCGAGACGGAACGCATCCGCACCTGGTCCACTTCCAGCGTGTCGCTGTCGGGATAGTGCCGCCCCTCCTTGCCGAACAGCTCGCTGCGCAAATCGCCGTTGGGCAGGAAGTTCTTGATCACAAAACCGCGCATGAAGAAGTCGGGCACGTGCGTCGGCGCCTCCTTGGCCGCCGGCGCGAGCAGCCTCGGCGCGTTGCGCACCAGCCAGTAGGTACCGAGCGCGAGTGCAGCTGCCACGATGATCGGCAGGTAGATCGTGACGCGATCGAAGCCGTCGCGCAGCAGATTCAGGATCTGCTTCATGCCGCGAGGCCCCGCGCGCGGTCCAGCAAGCGCCGATAGTGGCCGCCTGCCGTGAGCAGCAGATCGCAGAATTCCCGCGCTGCACCTTCGCCGCCGCGTGCGGCCGTCACATGGTGCGCGATGGCGCGCACCTCGACATGGGCATTGGCCGGCGCAGCCGCGAACGCGACGCGTGCCAGCACCGGCAGATCGGGCCAGTCGTCGCCGATCGCCGCCGCCTGCGTCCAATTGAAACCCAGCGACGCGAGCATGGCCTCGGCGGCCGGCAGCTTGTGTTCGGTGCCGTAGCGCACATGCTGGATGCCCAGCGCCTCCAGGCGAATGCGCAGCGGCTTCGAATCGCGGCCGGTGATCACCGCCGGCACGATACCGGCCTCGCGCAGCAGTTTGAGGCCATAGCCGTCGAGGATGCTGAAACGCTTGAGCGTCTCGCCGTGTTCGCTGAAGTAGACGCCGCCGTCGGTCAGAACACCGTCGACGTCGAAGAAGGCGACGCGGATGTCCTGCGCGGCAAGCAAGGTCTCGGCCCGGAAGTCCAGCGGCATCAGATGACCTTCGCGCGCATGAGGTCGTGGGTGTTGAGCGCACCGACGAGGAGGCCGGCGGCATCGGTCACGAAGAGGCGAGTGATGCCGTATTGCTCCATCAGCTCCGCTGCTTCCACCGCCAGGGCGTCGACGCGGATCGTTCGCGGCGAGCGATGCATCACGGTCGCCGCCGTCGCCGTACGCAAGTCGGCGCCGGCTTCGACCAGCCGGCGCAGATCGCCGTCGGTGAAGATCCCCGCAGCCCGGCCGTCGGCTTCCATCACCGCGGCGGCGCCGAATCCCTGGATGCTCATCGCGCGCATGAGTTCGCTCACGTTGGCGCCCGGACCGACGCGCGGCACCTCGCCGCCGGTGCGCATGACGTCGCTCACGTGGGTCAGCAGCTTTCGGCCGAGCGCGCCGCCCGGATGCGAACGCGCGAAATCCTCGGTGCCGAAGCCGCGTGCATCGAGCAGCGCAACGGCCAGCGCGTCGCCGAGCGCCATTTGCGCCGTGGTGCTGGCGGTGGGTGCGAGGTTGAGCGGGCACGCTTCCTTTTCGACGCCGCTGTCGAGCACGATGTCGGCGTGGCGCGCCAGCGTCGAGTCGGCGCGGCCGGTCATCGCGATGAGCGGGACGCCCTGGCGCTTGACGACCGGAAGAATCACCGTGAGTTCCTCGACCTCGCCGCTGTTGGAGATGGCCAGCACGAGGTCCACCGACTTGATCATGCCGAGGTCGCCATGGCTCGCTTCGGCCGGGTGCACGAACATCGCCGGGGTGCCGGTCGACGCCAGCGTGGCGGCGATCTTGCGGCCGACGTGGCCGCTCTTGCCCATGCCCATGACCACCACGCGGCCGCGCACCTCGAGGATCTTGCGCACCGCGTCGACGAAGCTGACGCCGACACGTTGCTTGAGGCCCAGCACGGCTTCGGCTTCGATGTCGAAAGTGATACGCGCCCGCGCGAGCATCGCGTCGGGTTCGGCCGTCGAGGCCATGGCAGGGCGGGAACTCATCGCGGGATTTTATCGGCCGAGACCTGCCAGGGCACAAAGTGCAGGCGCCGCGGCCACATTCAGTAGCATCGGGCCATGTCGTCGTTCGATCTCACGCTGATGTATTTGCTGGCTGCGGTGATCGGCGTGGTGATCTGCCGCTACCTCAAGCTGCCGCCGATGCTCGGCTACCTTTCGGCCGGCGTGCTCATCGGCCCGCACGCGCTGGCGCTGGCGCAGAACTCCGAGGGCATCCGGCATCTGGGCGAGTTCGGCGTCGTGTTCCTGATGTTCGTGATCGGCCTGGAATTCAGCCTGCCCAAGCTGCGCGCCATGCGCCGGCACGTGTTCGGCCTCGGCCTGTTGCAGGTGATGCTGACGATGGCGATCGCCACGGCGGGCGCGTTGCTGATCGCATCGCTGTTGCCGCCCGCCTGGCGCCTGGGCTGGCAGACCGCGCTCGCGCTGTCCGGTGCGCTCACCATGAGCAGCACGGCGATCGTGGTGAAGCTGATGGCCGAGCGGCTCGAACTCGACAGCGAACACGGCAAACGCGTGATGGGCGTGCTGCTGTTCCAGGACTTGGCCGTGGTGCCGTTGCTGGTGCTCATTCCGGCATTGGGTGCACCGCCGGAGGCCCTGCTCAAGGCGCTGGCCATCGCGCTGCTCAAGGCCATCTTCCTGGTCGGCGTGCTGCTCTACGGCGGTCCGCGCGTGATGCGATGGTGGCTCACGCTGGTTGCGCGCCGGCGCAGCGAGGAGCTCTTCATGCTCAATCTGCTGCTGGTCACGCTGGGCCTGGCATGGCTCACCCAACTCGCCGGGCTGAGCCTCGCGCTCGGTGCCTTCGTGGCCGGCATGCTGGTTTCGGAGACCGAGTTCAAGCACCAGGTCGAGACGGACATCCGGCCTTTTCACGACGTGCTGCTGGGCCTCTTCTTCATCACCATCGGAATGTCGCTCGACTGGCACATCGTGGTCGAGCGCTGGCTGCTGGTCGCCGTGCTGCTGTTGATGCCGCTGGCCTTCAAGCTGGTGCTGGTGACCGTGCTGGCGCGCCTGCTCGGCGCGACCTCGGGTGTGTCCCTGCGCACGGGCCTGTACCTCGCGCAGGCAGGCGAGTTCGGCTTCGTGCTGCTGACGCTGGCGCAAGGGCAGGACCTGTTGCCACGCTGGCTCGCGAACCCGGTGCTCGCATCGATGGTGCTGTCGATGCTGGCGACGCCGTTCATCATCATGTACAGCAACGGCATCGTGCGAAAGCTGGTCGCGAGCGACTGGCTGCAGCAGTCGCTGCAGATGACGACGATCGCACGCAAGACCATCAACACCGCCAAGCACGTGATCATCTGCGGCTACGGACGCTGCGGACAGAATCTTGCGCGCGTGCTGGAGCGCGAGGGCATCCCATACCTCGCACTGGACCTGGACCCGGATCGCGTGCACCAGGCCGCCGCAGCCGGCGACTCGGTGGTGTTCGGCGATGCCGCCCGGCTGCAGGCGCTCATGGCGGCCGGCCTGGCCCGCGCCAGCGCGGTGGTCGTGACCTACCTCGATGTGCCAGGCGCGCTCAAGGTGCTGGCCAACACGCGCACCCATGCACCGCAGGTGCCGGTCATCGTGCGAACCCAGGACGATCGCGACCTGGAGCGCCTGCAGACAGCCGGTGCGACCGAGGTGGTGCCCGAGGCGATCGAAGGTTCCCTGATGCTGGCCAGCCATGCACTGGCCCTGGTCGGCGTGCCGATGCGCCGCGTGATTCGCGTGGTCCAGGACCAGCGCGACGCGCGCTACAACCTGCTGCGCGGCTACTTCCATGGCGCCGACGACGACAACGCCGACGAACTCGACCACGAGCGGCTCAACAGCTTCACGCTCGCGGCCGGCGCGCGCGCCGTGGGATTGCCGCTCGATCGGCTCGCGCTGAGCGTGCTGGGTGTGCGTGTGGCGAGCCTGCGGCGACGCGACGGCAAGGCGGCGGAGGCCAGCGACGACACGGTGCTGGAGGATGGCGACACGCTGGTCCTGTCCGGCAAGCCCGGCGCGCTCGCCATGGCGATCGACAAGTTGCAGAAGGGCTGACTCGCACGCCGGTGCGGCGCCGCACCGGCAGGAGGCTGGAGACCGAAGCCGCTTTCAGTCGGCCAGCGTCGGGTTTCGTTTTTCTTCGTCGATCTGCTGTTGGCGGCGCACCGCATCGCATTGCGGGCTCGCCCTGAAATCGGCCTTGGCGCATTGCGCGGCCATGCACCGCGCACGCGCGAAGAAACTCAGGTCCGCGCAAGCCGTTTGCGGGTTCGGCGGCGCTGCGGGCGGCGGCGCGACGGCTTCGGGCGGCGGCGGTGCAGCCACCACGGCTGGCGCAGGCGCGGCCGCCGGTACGGGCACAGGCTTGCGTGGCTTCGGAACGGCGGCGATGCGAGGCTTGGCCACGGCCGCCGGCGCAGGCGGTGGTGGTGCGGGCTCCTCGGCCTTCGGGGGCGAGGGCGCGACGATCTGCGCTTCGACCGAAGGCGCGACCGGCGCCACAGGTGGCTCGACAGGTGGAGGTGCGGGCAGGGCCATCGGCGCATCGGCGGGCGCCTGGTCGTTCGTCCCGGTGTCGTACACGTACCAGCCGCCGCCCACGACAACGAGGGCCGCGATCACACCGATCAGCCGCCAGGGGGCTCCGGACGCGCTCTTGCCGGGAGCGGGAGCGCCTCGTGATTTCGCCGATGCAGACGCGCGACCGATACGAGGAGACGACGCCAGAGGCATGCTCCCTGAAGCTGGCGAGGGCCGCGACAAGGCACCCGTGATGACCGTTGCCTCGTCCCGTGCGGCTGCCGGTCGAGGCACCGGCGCAGGATCGAAGATTCCCGGCGGCGCCACCGGAATCGGCAGAGGCATGCGCTGGGTCTCCGGCCAGTCGCCGCTGCCGGCCGCCGTCGATGTCTGGGCCAGTTTTCGACCGCATCCCTTGCAGAACCTCGCCCCATCCCGGTTTTCGGTCTGGCAGTCGCCGCACACCACAGCCATGTCTAGCCCCCAAAAGATCCCGCAACCGGCCGGCCTGATTCGATGAAGGCTACGCCGGATGAGATGCCGCTCACGTCACTGCGACGCGCTTGGGCTTGTTAACCATCCGCTTGGCAATGACGGCGCCAAGTCCCAGTGTGAGTTCCAGCGCAAGGCCGGGTTGGCGGTTTGCCATCTCGGAAAAGCGCACGGGCGTGAGGCGCCAGACGCGGGCGGCGCCGGTCGCAATCACATTGGCCGAGCGCGGCAGCCTGGAAAAGAAGGCACCTTCGCCGACCACCGACCCGGGGTTGAGGATGGCCAGCTGCATCTGGCCCTTGTCGCCTATCAGATGCACGCTGAGCGCGCCGCTTTCGATGAAGAAGAGCGTGCGGTCGTTCGCACCTTGGTCGATCAGCACCTGCCCAGCGGCAAGGTCGGAAGGCTGCAGATAACTGGCAAAGGTTTCCCATTGTTGCGGATTGAGGGCCGGCACGAACGCGTCATAGCTCGTGTTCTGCGCGATCGCGCGGCAAAGATCCTGGATGTTGGAGGACATGACTGCTACCCCTACTGTGCGAGGCGGAGTATCCGCGATCGCCCGTAGATGTGGTGACAGAAGTCACTTGACCTAACACTTTTAGATTACTTCCCGATGCAAAAGCGGGAAAAGATCACACCCAGCAGATCGTCGGCGCCGAACTCGCCCGTGATTTCATTCAGGGCGTTCTGCGCCAGGCGCAGCTCCTCGGCCAGCAGATCCAGCGATTGCGCCCGCGCAGACAGGTGCTCGGCGGCTATTTCGAGGTGCTGTCCGACCCGCGACAGCGCCTGGACATGGCGGGTGCGCGCGAGGTACACGCCCTCCGGAACGGCCTGCCAGCCCGCCAGTTCGAGCAGCCGTTGCCGCAACGACTCGATGCCGAATCCGGTCCGGGCGGACAGCACGACGCCCGTGGTGGTCGGCGCGTCGGCGGCGGCATCCTGCTTGCTCCAGATATCGAGCACCGGCACATAGGGCGGCAGCTTGGCTGCCAGCATGCGGGCGATCGCGGCGTCGGCCTCGGCATGGTCAGGCAACGCAACGCGCGTCAGATCGTGCAGGAACAACACGGCGTCCGCGCCTTCGATCTGATTCCAGGCGCGCGCGACGCCGATCTGCTCGACCTCGTCGACGCTGTCGCGCAAACCGGCGGTGTCCACGACGTGCAGCGGGACGCCCTGGATCTGGATCGTTTGCGACACCACGTCGCGCGTGGTGCCCGCGACCGCACTCACGATGGCGAGTTCGGCACCCGCCAGCGCATTGAGCAGCGAGCTCTTGCCCGCGTTGGGCTGGCCCGCGATCACGACCTTGATGCCTTCGCGCAGCAACGCGCCCTGGCGCGCGCGCTGCTGCACCGCGCCGAGTTGCGCCTGCAGCGAAGCCAGTTGTCCGGATGCATCGGCCTTTTGCAGGAAGTCGATCTCTTCCTCGGGAAAGTCGAGGGTGGCTTCGACCAGCATGCGCAAGTGGATCAGCGCATCGCGCAGCGTGTGGATCTCCTGCGAAAAGGCGCCCGACAGCGAGCGCCCGGCACTGCGCGCCGCGGCTTCGGTGCTGGCGTCGATCAGGTCGGCGATCGCCTCTGCCTGCGCGAGATCGATCTTTCCATTGAGGAACGCGCGCTGGCTGAACTCCCCCGGCTGCGCCACGCGCAGGCCGCTCAGACGCGGCCGGCCGGTCGCCCGATCGATGTCGGCGGCGGCCTCGAGGCAGCGCGCCAGCAGGAGTTGCAGAACCACCGTACCGCCGTGCGCCTGCAGTTCGAGCACATTCTCGCCGGTGAACGAATGCGGTGCCGGAAAGTGGATGGCCAGACCGTGATCGATGGGCACGCCAGCCGCATCGCGAAAAGGCAGATAGGTCGCCTCGCGCGGCTTCAGGGCGCGTCCGCAGATCGCGGCAATCAGCGCATCGAGCTGCGCACCGGAGACGCGCACGATGCCGACGGCGCCGCGGCCGGAGGCCGTGGCGATGGCGACGATCGGATCGGTGGGGCGTGCAAGCATGGGAACGATTCTCCAAGCAAAAAGGGCCGCTGCTGCGGCCCTTGTTCGACGGCGGTCCGACGACCGGCTACTTGCTGCGCTTGGTGCCCAGCACGCCCAGCCGCTTGTTGATGAACCATTGTTGCGTGATCGACAGCACGTTGTTCGTGATCCAGTACATCACGAGGCCGGCCGGGAAGAAGATGAACATCACGCTGAAGGCCAGCGGCATGATCCACATCAGCTTGGCCTGCATGGGATCCGGCGGCGTCGGGTTGAGCCAGGTCTGGAACAGCGAGGTTGCCGTCATCACGACCGGCAGGATGAACCACGGATCGGGTGCCGACAGATCATGGATCCAGCCGATCCACGGCGCGTGGCGCATTTCGACGGAAGACAGCAGCACCCAGTACAGCGCGATGAAGACCGGAATCTGGATCACGATCGGGAAGCAGCCACCCATCGGGTTGACCTTCTCCTCGCGATAGATGCGCATCATCTCCTGCTGCATTTCCTGCGGCTTGTCCTTGAGCCGCTCGCGCATCTCCATCACCTTGGGATTGATGGCCTTCATCTTGGCCATGCTTGCATAGGCCTTGGCATTGAGCCAATAGAACGCGGCCTTCAGCAGCACGACCAGCGCGACGATCGACCAGCCCCAGTTGCCCAGAATGCCATGCAGCTGGTTGAGCAACCAGTAGAGCGGCTTGGAGATGATCGCGAAGATGCCGTAGTCCTTGACCAGCTCGAGGCCGGGCGCGAGCGCCTCGAGCTTCTTTTCTTCTTCGGGGCCGGCGAACAGGTCGCTGTCGACGGTTTCCGTGGCGCCCGGCGCCAGCTTCGGCAGGTCGAGCACCATCGCGACCGAGTACAGGTTATTGCCGAGGTCGGCCACGCGGAACTCGCGCTTGAGCTTGTCGCTGCCCGGTGCGTTGAGCAGCCAGGCCGAGACGAAATAGTGCTGCACCATGGCCACCCAGCCGTTGTCAGCGGGCGCAGGCATCTCGACCTTCTTCTTCGCGATGTCGGTGAAGGCCAGCTTGTGGAACTTCTTTTCGTCGGTGTAGACGGCCGGGCCAGTGAAGGTGTTGGTGCCGAACATCGTGCCGGAGGCGACCGTGCCGTGGCGCACCAGTTGCAGATAGAGCTGCGGGTCGAGCGGCTCGTTGCTGACATTCACGATCTGGTGCTTGACGCGAATCGAATAGTCACCGCGCTGGAACACGTAGGTCTTGATGTACTTCAAGCCGCCGACGGGTTGCGACTCGAAGGCCACCTCGAGCGTGTTCTGACCGTCGGCCAGTTCGCGCGGACCGCTGCGCGCGGTCATCAGTGTCAGGTGGTTGGGAAAGCGCTCGCCGGTATCGACCGGATTGAGCAGACCGGTCTGCGCGACATAGCGCGTGGCGGGCGAGCCGTCTTCCATCAAGGTCACATCCTTGACTTCGTTCGGCGGAACGGGACGGCCGAGCACGCGCTGCACGGTTTCGAGCAGGCCGCCGTTGTTCGTCTGGTCGACGTACTTGCGCAGCTGCAATTGCGACAGCGTGCCGCCTTCACCGTCGAGCACGGCTTCGAACACATCGGTGGAGACCTTGACCTTCTCTCCGACGGCCGTCGCCGCGCCTTGCGTCGGAACCGCAGTGCCCACGGCGTTGCCGGCGGCGGGAAGAGCGCTGGCAGATGCGGATGCCCCAGGCGCAGCCGCGGAACCCGACGAATTTGCGGATACGGCCGTCTTGGCGGAAGGAAGGAAGGTCGGCTTGTGGCCGTTGTAGACCTGCCATTGGTCCCACAGCAGCACCAGCGAGAAGCCAAAAATCACCCACAGGATGGTGCGGCGGATATCGTTCATGAAGAAGACTTCTTGTCGTCGGAAGAAAGAAAGGAGAACAGCGATCCCGGCCTTTGGTTCCCGCGCTGCGCTTTCGGCGGAACCGGATCATGGCCACCCTGACACCAGGGCTGGCATCGGGCGATGCGGCGTAGCGTGAGATAGCTGCCGACTGCGGCGCCATGCTGCTCGAGCGCGCCGATCGCATACACCGAACAGGTGGGCTCGAAGCGGCACGACTGCCCCAGCCAGGGACTGAGCAGCACACGGTATGCCTTCACGAGGCCGATCAGCAGGCGCCGCATCATCATGCGCGCGCCGCCACGGCGCGTTCCAACAACTGCTGGAGTTCGACACGCACGGCGGTCTTGAGTTTGTCCGAGACGGCGCTCACGAATTCCTTGCGATCGAAGCCGGAGCGCAAACGAACCACGTGGGCCGCATGCGGCAACGCGCTTTCGGACGCCGCGGCCATGGCATAGATCTGCCGCTTGATGGCGTTGCGGGTCACGGCGCGACGAGCCCAGCGCTTGGGCACCATCGCGCCGAGCCACACGTCCTGCGCGTCGAACAGCGGCGCCGCACCAGGCGGCGCTTCGAGCGCACAGCGATGCAATGCGAAGTGAGCAGTGCGCGCCACGGTGGCACCTGCGAGGACAGCCTGGAATTGCGCGCGGGTCTTGAGCCGCTGCATGGAAGCCAACCGCGAGACGCCGACGGAGGTCGATGGCGGCAACGGTATGGCGGGCAGCGGCGATGCCGTCAGACGGCGAGGCGCTTGCGGCCCTTGGCGCGGCGGGCGTTGATCACGGCGCGGCCGCCGCGGGTCTTCATGCGAACGAGAAAACCGTGGGTACGGGCGCGGCGGACTTTGGATGCTTGGTAAGTGCGTTTCATGGTGATTTCCTGGCATACCCCGAAACACACAAAGAGTTTTCAGGGAAACCCGCGATTATCGCAAACATTCAGCCCCAGGACAATGCAGCGTCGGGCCTCACGCCCTTTTCGCCCTCGCGGAAGCGGTGTGGATAAGGTTTTGACAAGTTAGAATCAGCGGCGCATCGCGGGTGCGACTATCCACAATACGAAGACGAGAGATGGCCGAGGGACACACCACATTTCAAAGCACCC